>DATEHD010000134.1:0-21983 GCA_035279765.1 Candidatus Krumholzibacteriia bacterium
CGCTCGAGGCCACCGAGACGATGGAGAAGTTTGACGTCGACGCGCGCGCTGTCGGCGGCGGCGTCAACGGACAGGCCGGCGCCCTGCGCCTCGGCCTCGCCCGCGCACTCGTCAAGATCGACGATCGTTTCCACCCGATGCTCAAGGCCCGCGGCCTCCTCACGCGCGACCCGCGCATGAGAGAGCGCAAGAAGTACGGACTGGCGGGTGCCCGCAAGCGCTTCCAGTTTAGCAAACGCTGAGCAACGCACGCGATGGCGTGCTCTCTCAGTGTTTTTAGATCTCTCACAAGAGAGCAATCGTGTGATCGCGTGCTCACAGGAGTGAAACACGCGGTCATTCACAACGACACACACTGCGCCCCCGACAGGGTCCTCCCGGTGCTCCGGACTTTGTGACTGGAGTTGGAGGGTCCGCGCAGTGGCGGAACAACCGAAAGGAAAGGGGTAACATAATGGGTGAGACCACCCTCAAGGACCTTCTCGAAGCGGGCGTTCACTTCGGCCACCAGACCAAGCGCTGGAATCCGAAAATGAAGCCCTTTCTTTTTGCCGAAAAGAACGGCATCCACATCATCGATCTGGAAAAGACCATGCAGTGCCTGACGGCGGCGCGCGACGCCGCGCGCGAAATCGCAGGCAACGGCAAGCCCGTGCTCTTCGTGGGCACCAAGCCGCAGGCCAAGCACGCCATCAAGGAGCAGGCCGAGCGCTGCAACATGCCCTACGTCACCGAGCGCTGGCTGGGCGGCACGCTCACCAACTTCAACACGGTGCGCAAGAGCCTCTCGCGTCTCACGTACCTGGAGAAGATGGAAGCGGACGGCTCCATCAACCAGTTCAACAAGAAGGAAATCTCCGGCTTCAACAAGGAGCGCGGTCGCATCATGAAGACGCTGGGCGGCATCCGCAACATGCAGGATCTGCCGGGCATGGTCTTCGTGGTCGATACCAAGAAGGAGATCAACGCCGTCAACGAGGCGCGCCGTCTCAAGATTCCCATCGTGGGTGTTGTCGACAGCAATGCGGACCCGGAGGAAGTCAACTACCCGGTGCCCGGCAACGACGACGCCATGCGCGCCATCGACCTGTTCGCCGGCGTTATCGCCGATGCGTGCATCGACGGCCGCGCGCGCTTCACCGAGGGACGCGACGTCTCCTCGGGTGACGTGACGCCGGAAGTCATCGAGAGCAAGGAATCGGTCGTCAACGGTTAAGCCGGCGGCCGCCACATCAACATAGAGGAACGATTCATGTCAGAGGATACCAAGGCTGTCGGCGCCGGCGTCGTGAAGGAGCTTCGCGAACGCACCGGCGCGGGCATGATGGATTGCAAGAAGGCGCTCGAAGAGAGCGGCGGCAACGTCGAGAAGGCGATCGAGTTCCTGCGCATCAAGGGACTGTCGAAGGCGGCCAAGAAGGCGGAGCGCGAGGCCAACGAGGGTCTCGTGATGTCGTACATCCACCCGGGCAACCGCATCGGCGTTCTGATCGAAGTGAACTGCGAAACCGATTTCGTGGCGCGCACCGACGAGTTTCAGACCCTCGTGCGCAACCTGGCCATGCACGTTGCCGCGGCCTCACCGCTGGGCGTGAACAAGGAAGACATCTCGGCGGATCTGCTCGAGAAGGAAAAGGAAGTCTTCAAGGCGCAGGCGCTCGAAGAGGGCAAGCCGGCGGCCGTGATCGAGAAGATCATCGCGGGTCGCATCGAGAAGTTCTACGCGGAAGCGGCGCTCATGGAGCAGGTCTACGTGCGCGACAACGAGAAGCGCGTGAAGGACCTGGTCAACGAGGCCATCTCCAAGCTCGGCGAAAACATCAAGGTGGCGCGCTTCGCGCGTTTCCAGCTCGGCCAGTAGGGAGGCAACCTTTGAGCGGTGCCGGTTTCCGGAGAATCCTGCTCAAGTTCAGCGGTGAAATCCTCGCCCGCGACGACGGGGGCGGCATCGATTTCACCAAGCTCTCCTCTTTCTGCACGCAGATTGCCGAAGTCAGGGCGCTGGGGACCGAGGTCGGCCTCGTCATCGGCGGCGGCAACATCATCCGCGGCGGCAATATCTCCGAGAACGGCATTGTCGATCGCGTCACCGCCGACTACATGGGGATGCTGGCGACGGTGATCAACGCCCTCGCCTTCCAGAGTGCCCTCGAGCACGCCGGCGTCGACACGCGCGTTCAGACCGCCATCAAGATGGAGCAGCTCGCGGAGCCCTACATCAAGCGCCGCGCCATCCGCCACCTCGAGAAGGGCCGCGTCGTCATTTTCGCGGGCGGCACCGGCAACCCCTACTTCACCACCGATACCGCCGCGGCGCTGCGCGCCATCGAGATCGAAGCCGACGTGGTGATGAAGGGGACCAAGGTGGACGGCGTCTACGACGGCGATCCCATGCGCGATCCCCAGGCCAAGCGCTTCGACAGCCTCACATACATCGACGTCCTGAACCGCCGCCTGGGCGTCATGGACGCGACCGCAATTTCGCTCTGCATGGAGAACAAACTTCCCGTTGTCGTGTTCAAACTGACCGGCGACAATAATCTGATTCGTGCGGTGCGCGGAGAACCCGTGGGCACCGTCGTCAAATAGCCGGAGGTTCCCCCATGGTGCTCGAAGAGCTCTATCACAAGACCGAAGACCACATGAAAAAGACGCTGGAGTTGCTGACCCAGGAGCTGGGCGGCATTCGCACCGGCAAGGCCAGCCCGGGGCTGCTCGATTCGCTGCGCGTCAACTACTACGGATCAATGGTGCCCGTGAAGCAGGTGGCCAACGTCAGCGTCCCCGATCCGCGCCTGATCACCATCCAGCCGTGGGATCGCGCGCTCATCCAGGAAATCGAAAAGGCGATCCGGACCTCGGAGCTGGGACTCAATCCCCAGAACGACGGCGGTCTGATCCGCCTGCCGATTCCGCCGCTCACCGAAGAGCGCCGCAAGGATCTTGTCAAAGTGGTCAAGCGCATCGGCGAGGATTCCAAGGTTGCG
The DNA here is from genome assembly GCA_035279765.1 of Candidatus Krumholzibacteriia bacterium. Classification (GTDB taxonomy): domain Bacteria; phylum Krumholzibacteriota; class Krumholzibacteriia; order WVZY01; family JAKEHA01; genus JAKEHA01. The sequence continues at coordinate 2,988 of DATEHD010000134.1, forward strand.
ATTCGCAACGTGCGCCGTGACGCCAACGATCGCATCAAGAAGCTCGAGAAAGAGCACGACCTCTCCGAAGACGATATGCGCCACAAGCAGGACGCCATCCAGAAGCTCACCGATTTGTTCGTGCACAAGGTTGACGACGCCGTTGCCGCCAAGGAGAAAGAAATCCTGGAGATTTAGCAGCGCGCGAACGGCATGAATAAAGACATCGATGCGCGCGTCACTGCGCTCCAGCAGGCGGAAGGGCTGCCCCGGCACATCGCCATCATCATGGACGGCAACGGCCGCTGGGCGAAGAAGCGCCACCGGCCCCGAATCTTCGGCCATCATGCGGGCGCGGAGCCGGTGCGCCGATGCGTGCGAACGTGCGCCAAGCTCGGCGTCACCCACCTGACCCTCTACACCTTTTCGATCGAGAACTGGACGCGCCCCCAGACCGAAGTGGTCGGGCTGATGGCATTTCTCGACGAGGTGCTGCGGCGCGAAATCCTGGAGCTCAACGAGAACAACGTGCGCTTGAACGCCATCGGACGGCTGGACGCGCTGCCCGCCGCCACGCGCAAAACCGTGGATCGATCGATCGCAGCGCTCTCCAAGAACACCGGCCTTGTGCTCACGCTGTGTCTCTCCTACGGTGGACGCGCGGAGATCGTGGACGCCGCGCGCCGGCTCTCGGCACGGGTGGCGGCCGGCGAGGTCGCGGCCGGCGACATCGATGAGACCATGTTCAGCAGCGCGCTCTACGACCCGGCGCTTCCGGATCCCGACCTTCTCATCCGCACCAGCGGCGAATTGCGCGTGTCTAATTTTCTCTTGTGGGAGATTGCATACTCGGAGATCTGGGTGACAGACACGCTGTGGCCCGACTTCACCGAAGAGCATCTGCTCGACGCCATCGACGACTACATGAAACGCGAACGGCGGTATGGAGGGCATTCATGAGCGAGTCGGAAACGCGACCCATTCTTGAATCTGCTCCGGCAACGCTGGTGAAGCGTGGAATTGTGAGGCGCGTATTTGCCGCCGCTGTGTTCTTGCCACTTTTTGTGCTCGTCACGAAGAGCGGCGGCTATTATTTCCTCGGTTTCGTCGATCTCTTCATTGTCCTCGGCCTCTCCGAGTTCTATCGCATGATGAGTGTCAAGGGGATGCACCCGTATCGCGGCGTCGGCATCGTGTCGGGGCTCACGCTCTCCACGTACATGTACTTTCGCAGCGGCATGTACGCGAGCTTCATTCTCACCTTCGTGCTGATCGCGATCATGGGCCTCGAGCTCACGCGCAAGGACAACCGTCGCGCGGTATATCACGTGGCGACGACCGTGTTCGGCATCGTGTACGTGGCGTATCTCGGCTCCCACCTCGTGCTGCTGCGCGAGCTGCCGCTCCAGATCGAGCGTCCCTACGAGCTCGGAGCACGCTTTGTTTTTCTCGCCTTCACGGTGACGTGGGCGTCGGACACCGGCGCATACATCATCGGCAGCATGTTCGGGAAGAAACCGCTCCTGCCGCGGGTGTCGCGCAGCAAGACGTGGGAAGGCGCGGTGGGTGGCGTGGTGTTCTCGGCGCTGGCCGGTTACCTGTCATCGCTCACGTTCGCGAGCTTCCTGCCGTCGCTGTGGGCAGTGGCACTGGGTGCCATGTGCTCGGTGATCGGACTCCTGGGGGATCTCTTCGAGTCGATGCTCAAGCGGGACGCGGAGATCAAGGACACGTCACAAATTATCCCCGGCCACGGGGGTGTCCTGGACCGATTTGACAGTTTACTCTTCACGGTTCCTCTCATATACTACTTCCTCAAGTTCGTGATTTTTAAGTAACTTAGCTCTTTTACCGGGGTATTAAAGACCGTCATGAAGAGGGTCGTCGTCCTCGGGTCGACAGGCTCCATTGGTCGCAACGTCCTGGACGTGGTTCACCGCCACCCGGACGCCTTCGACGTGGTGGGACTGGCCGCCCATCGCAACCTCGATCTCCTGCGCGCCCAGTGCGAGGAGCATCCGCACGCCCGCGTGGTGGTGACGGATGAGTCCTGCCGCGCGGCGGTGGAGGCCGAACCGGCGCTGCGTGCGCGGTGTATCGGATTTGACGACGGTGCGCTCTCGGAGCTCGCGCGCGACAGCGATGCCGACCTGGTGGTCAACGCCCTGGTCGGCTTTGTCGGCCTGGCCCCCACGCTGGCGGCGCTCAGCGCCGGCATTCCGGTGGCGGTGGCCAACAAGGAGTCGATCGTCGCCGGCGGCGAGATCATGCTGCGCGCCGCCAACACGTCGGGCGCCGCGGTGGTGCCGATCGACAGCGAGCACGTTGCCATCGCACAGTGCCTGGCCGGCTCCCAGACCGACGATGTGGAGCGGGTGATCCTCACCGCATCCGGAGGTGCGCTGCGCGATCGTAGCGCCGCCGAGCTGGCCAACGTTCCCGTCGAGGAAGTGCTCGCACATCCCACCTGGAACATGGGGGCAAAAATTACCGTCGATAGTGCGACGCTCATGAACAAAGGGCTCGAGATTATCGAGGCGCACTGGCTGTTCGGTTTGCCATATTCGAAGATCGAGGTTGTGATCCATCCGCAGTCCATCGTGCATTCCGTGGTGCAATTCGTCGACGGTTCCATGCTGGCGCAGATGGGCAAGCCCGACATGAGGCTGCCCATCCTGTATGCGCTGTCGTATCCGGATCGCCTCAAGTCGGACTTCGGCTCGAGCCTGCTCGAGTTTCCGTCGCTTTCGTTTGCGGCGGTGGATGAGAAACGCTACCCGTGCTTCCGGCTGGCGCTCGCGGCCGCGCACACGGGCGGAACGGCGCCCACCGTGCTCTCCGCCGCCAACGAAGTCGCGGTGGCTGCATTTCTCGACGGCCGGCTCGCCTTCGGCGCCATTGCCGGCGTGATCAGCTCGGCGCTCGACGCCATTCCGGCGCACAGCGCGTCATCGTTGGAAGACGTGATGGAAGCGGACCGCGCCACGCGGCGCTGGATCCATGAACACCATGCCACCCCTGCGGCCGGCGGCGGCCGCTAGAAGGATTTCATGCTGACCACCATTATCGCGGGTGCCTTCGTACTCGGTGTCGTCGTCATCGTGCACGAGTTCGGGCACTTCATCGTCGCCAAGCTGGCGGGTGTTTACGTCAAAGTGTTCTCGATCGGATTCGGGAAGAAGCTCGTGCGCAGGAAGCACGGCGAAACCGTTTACGCGATCTCGGCGCTGCCCTTCGGCGGCTACGTGAAGTTCGCGGGAGAATCCGAGCTCATGGACGAGCCCGAGCCGGTGCCGCCGGGCCCGCGCGGTCCGCTCGACGAAGTCCCCGACAGTGAGATTCCGCGTTCGCGCTATTTCACCACGCAGAAGAAAACCGTGCGCGCCGCGGTGCTGTTGGCGGGACCGTTCATGAACTACCTGCTCGCCATCGTGCTCTACATCGGGGTGTTTCTGTTCCAGGGCGTGGTCGTGGTTCCGACCACGCGCGTGGGTGAAGTACTTGCCGACGGTCCCGCGCAGCACGCGGGCATCGTGCCCGGCGACACGATCATGACCGTCTCGGGAAAAACCGTGGAGCACTGGTCGGACATCGAGGACGCGCTCCTCGACAAACCCACCGAACCCAAGACACTGCATTTGCGCAAGGACGGCGTCGAGCGCGACGTGCAGCTCCAGCCCAAGAACGAGGGCACCCAGGTTACCCTCGGCCTCTACCCGTACGTCTCGTCCAAGATCGGCCGCGTGCAGAAGGGAAAACCCGCGTACAAGGCGGGCATTCGTCCCGGCGCGGTGATCGAAGCCATCAACGACACCGTCATGACGTCGTACGACGACGTGCGCAAGATCGTGAACGCGAACCCGAAGAAACCGATCTACATGCGCTGGTCGGTGGACGGGCTCGCGCACGCGGATACCATCGTGCCCGAACCCAAGCAGGTGCTGAAGGACGGCTCGACCACCGAATTCGAGACCGTGGGCGTGATCGGGATCGGCCCGTATTCGGAAAGACGGCGCGAGGGATTGTTCGAAGGCATCAGCAGTGGATTCGGCGCGGCCAACCGCATGATCGTCCAGATTCTGTCGTACCTGAAGCAGCTCTTCACGGGACAGGTCGGCGTACGCACGCTGGGCGGGCCGCTCATGGTGTACCAGATGGCGGGCGACGTGGCGAACTGGGGCTTCGACTACCTGCTCCTGTTCCTCGCGTTCTTCAACATCAACCTGTGCGTGTTCAACCTGATGCCGCTGCCGCCCTTCGACGGCGGCCACCTGGCCCTGCTGGCCTATGAAGGCATTGCGCGCCGGCCGGTGAACCGCCGGGTGCGCGAATGGGTGACGCAGGGAGGATTCGTGCTGGTGATCCTGCTGATGGCGTTCGTGCTGGTGCTGGACCTGACGCGCTGCTCGGGATCAGCGCCCGGTGGATTCTGATTTCGCGGAGCTCGAGGTATCGAGCGACTCCTGGATCTTCTGCAGGATGAAGGTCCAGCGTTCGGGAGTGGCATTGAGCGACGCGATGGTGCGCGCCACGCGCACCGTGTCGACATCACCGGCCAGCCGGGTGAGCAGACTGTCGCCCACTTCGTGCTGCACCGGAAGCAGAGCGCCCGCGCGCCGCACGCGCACATAAGCGTCCACGAGGTAGCGCTCGTCGGGCGATAGAGCGGTGTTCGCAGGTTTTTTGTCGGACCCGCAACAGATGACGGTTGCGACGAGCACCGCGGCGAACACGCGCCACGGTCGCCGGGAGCTGATGGATCGCACGGCACTCCTAATCGGCCGGAGAAACCGGCCGTCATGTAAATACAACGCCCCGCGCGCGGGTGTCAAGATTGGCGGGCGCGCGGTGCTTGCATTCGCGCTCGCGTGCACGGTCAGCATGGGCGCGTTCATCCGCCCGTCGCACGCCGCCGCTCCCGATTCCACCCGTGTCAAAGAAGAAGAGCGCGACGACAAACGCGCCGTCTTCGTCAACCGCATCCTCTTCGTGGGCAACAAGGGTGTCGGTGCGGGCGACCTCAAGGCGCGTATGAAGACGCGCGAACCGTCCTTCTTCTCCGTATTCCGCAAGCCGGTCCTGGACGAGAAGCAGCTCCGGCGCGACATTGCGGCCCTGCAGGCATACTACCACTCCCTCGGCTATCCGGATGCCACCGTGCACCTCGACCGGGTCGAGCTGCTCGAGAACAGGCGCTTCGCCGACATTCACATCTCGATCGACGAGGGCGAGCCCAACGTGGTGAGCGCCGTCGACTTTGAAGGCACGCTGATCCTCGAGGAAAAGGACCTGCGCAAGGATCTACTCCTCGAGCCGGGAGCGCCGTACAATTCGTCGCTGCTCGAGACCGACATTTACACCATTCGTGGCAAGTATTTCGACCAGGGCTATCTCGCCGTCGGCATCGCGGACTCGGTGCGCATCGAGGACCGCAAGGTGGACATTCGCTTCTACATCAACCCGCGCGAGCAGCTGCACGTGGGTAACATTTCGATCGACGGCAATGAAGACGTGCACACGGGTGTCATCAAGTCCGAGATCACGGTCAAGCCGGGCGAGGTGTGCCGCTACAACAAGGTGCTCGAGACGGAGCGCAATCTCTTCGAGACCGGATTGTTCTCGGTGGTCGACGTGGTGCCCGAGCACGTGGACACGCTGACCAATGTGGTGGACATCCGCATCCGCGTGCGCGAGCGCAAGGAGTCGTGGGTGGAAGCCGGCTTCGGCGTGGGCAACGTGCTCGGGAGCCGTGTCTTCGCGGAATGGGGAACGCGCAACCTGGTCGGGACGGGCCGCACGCTCCGCCTCAAGGCCACTTACGCCTTCGATCTCTTCAAGGGCGACGAGATCAACCCGGACCAGTTCAAGGTGTCGAACACCTACTACCGCTACGACGCGATCTACCAGCAGCGGCGCGTGTTCGGCCTGAAACTTCCTACCGGCTTGAACGCCTTCGACGAGTGGGACAACACGGTGCAGGGCCTCGAGGTGAAGACGCTGGGCGCGGCCGTCAGCGTCAGTCACGAATACGGGCGCATACGCGAGTTCGGACGCGAGGGACTGCTGGTGGGATCGTTCTCCGTGGAGGACATCCACCGCAAGCAGCAAACCGACAGCACGCTCCTGGACACCCGCTCCCGCTCCAACATCCTGGGCGGCTCGGCCAGCCGCGACACGCGTGATTTCGTGCTCAACCCCACGGTGGGCGAATATCGCGTGGTGTCAACCCAGCTCGCGGGCGGCATCCTGGGGGGCGAGAACGACTTCTACACCCTGGAAGCGAGCTATCAGCACTACTACGGCGTGGGGCACATGAACGATATCGACAACCGCGTGGTGCGCCGGCCTGTCTTTGCCTGGCGCCTGCGGGGGGGATATGCCGACAGCTATGGCCGCTCGAGCGAGGTCCCCGTCGAAAACCGCTATTTCCTTGGCGGCGCCAACTCGGTTCGCGGGTACAAGGAATCAGGGCTGGGCCCGCACGACAACACGCCGCAACACAATCCGCTGGGGGGTGACTTTCTGCTGCTCGCCAATGCGGAGATTCGTTACCCGTTGCCCTACGTGTGGCGCTGGAATTTCTCGGGCTCCTTCTTTCTGGATTCGGGCAACGTGTGGGCGTCGGCCCGGGATGTGCATGGGAGTGACTTCAAGTTCCGGAGCAAAATCGACGATACCGACGTGAATGATTATCGTTACGGCGTGGGGCTCGGGATTCGCTACAACACGCCGATTGGACCGATTCGTCTCGACTGGGGCATTCCGCTGAAGCCGGACCGGGCCATCAACAACAAGGAAGCCGGAGTGATCTACCTGAGCCTGGGCCAGATTTTCTAGCGCGACCATGGCGGAAGCAACGACAAGCAGGAGACTGAGCTGGCGGCGCCGCATCTCGTACGGCATTGCCATCGTGCTGACCGCCGTGATCGCGGGGGTTGGCTATCACCAGTCACGCCTCCTGCCGCGCCGCATCTCGAGGTACGTCAACGAGCACTACCTCCAGGGCACCAACTTCCAGTTCTCCGTCGACGGTGTCTCGGGATTCCTGCCGCGACACATCACGTTCAAGAATCCGACGCTGCGCTATCACTCGGCCTCGGCGTCGTACAACGTGTTTCGCGCCGACGCGCTTTCCATCGACTATGACCTGATGCCCATCTTCGCCTTCCGCCTGATCGTCACCGACCTCAAGTTGAAGAACGTCGCCATCCATCTGCGCCAGGACGCCGACGGCAAGCTGGTGTTGCCGGTGCTGCCCAAGGGGAAGACGGGAAAGCTGGATGTGTCGCCGGTGGTGCACGTGCGCAAGTTCGGCATCGACGGCCTCGAGATGCAGTTCGGCGGCAACAAGCGTGAGCTCGCCGTGCGCGACGTGCACATGAGCGGCGCCCTCGATTACGAGCAGCACACCGGACACCTGATGATCGACAACGGGCACGCCTTCCTCATCGATTCCGGCAAGACCGTTTCGCAGATCCGCCTCGACGCCAAGGGCGACGCCTCCTCGCTCGACGTGGACGATTTTGCGGTGCACCTCGACGAATCGTTCGTGGTGGCACGCGGTGAATTCCGGGACGGGCGCCTGCACGACACGGAAGTTGTCTTCAATCCCGTTTCGATTCCAGAGCTGCACCAGATGGGCATCGCGCCCGACAAGGACGGCGTGTTCTCCGGCCGCGCGCACCTCGAGGGCGCCGTTGATTCCCTGCAGATCTCCGGGCAGATCTCGGGCAAGGGCATGGGTGTCGAGCTCTCCTCCGTGAACTTCAAGGGTCTCGTCACGCCGCAGCGCTTGTCTGCATCGAATATCAACGGCGCCGTTTTCGGCTCGCGGGTCGACGGCCTCTTCACCGTGAATCTGAAGACCGAAGACTTCGTGTACGACGGACAGATCTACGATCTCGATCTCGGCCGCGGCTTCATTACCGATACCGTGCTCATGCCGATGTCGCTCACGGGGCACGTGCACGTGCGCAAGACCAAGAAGCTCGACAAGGTCGACTGGGTGGGCGAGCTCACGCGCGGCGTTTACGACGGCTTCGAAGCCTTCAATGTGCGCGCGGCGGGCACCACCACCAAGAAGACCGGCACCGTCATCGATCGCGCCCACCTGGAGCGCCCCGGCTTCAGCGCGGAGGGGGCGGGCTCGGTGACCGCGGCCAACATGTGCGATGTTCTGTTCAAGGTCGACGCCACCGATCTCACGTACTTCTGGAAGCACTTCAAGCTGCCCGTCGTGGCCGGCACGACGCATCTCAACGCGCGCCTGCGCGGGCCCATCGACAACTTCACGGTGAACCTCAACGGCCCCTTCCAGAACCTCTACTTCGAGCCGTGCCGCGTGGATTCGGGGTCGGTGACGGCGGAGTGCCGTCATATCGGGACGCTGGCGCCCGAAGTCACGGTGGCATTGGAGGGGCGCAAGGGTGCCATCTCCGGCCAGTGGTTCGACAAGCCCATCGTGCACCTCGAGATCGACACCACGCGCGTCGAGGTTCGTAACGCGCGCTTTGCCCGCGGTGATACCTCGATCGTGGCCGATCTCGATGTGAAGGGAAAAGGCGAGCGTGCCACCATCGATGTGCGTCACGTCACGGTGACTACCAAGACCGATGTGTGGGCCACCAAGGCGCCGTCCAAGATGCACGTCGAACCCGGTGTGCTGTACGTGGACTCGCTGGTGATGGCGTGCCCACGCGGCGAGCTGGGCGGTGAGGGCGTCATCCGCCAGGAAGCCAATACCCTCGACTTCGATGCGTGGGGGAAGGGCATCGAGCTCTCAGTGGTGCGCGATGTGACCAGGCTGCCATTCCGCCTGGCCGGGAAGGGCAACTTCAAGCTGGGATTGTCGGGGCCGATGGACGATCCGCGCGGGCGTATCGAGATCACGATCGACAACGGCGTGGTGGACAGCGTCGCTTTTGACAATCTCACCGCGCGCGCCGGCTTCGATGGAACCAGCTACAACGTCGAGCACCTGCAGGTGATCGCGGGGCGAGATACGGCCACCGCCAATGGCACCTGGCTCAGTAATGTTTCACCGGCGCGCATCGCCAAGGGCGTGCGCACCGAGGGACTATGGGACGCGCCGCTCAAGGGAAAGATTCGCTTCGCGCATTATCCGCTCGCCACCGTGTTCAAGGCGGCGCACCGGCCTTCCGTGGTGGCGGCGGCCTTCGACGGCAACGTGGATCTGGGCGGTACGCTCAACTCTCCCACGGCCCACGTGCGCGGCCAGATTGTTCCTGCGCCCGGGCCGGGACGCGAGATTCCGCCCGCCGATGTGGACGTGAGCTACGCGGACGGGTTCATCCGCGTCGCCAAGTTCAATACCACCGAAGAGCTCAATCTGCGCCTCTCCGGCAGCTTCCCGATGACGCTCTCCGTGCGCAACGGTGCCAGCATCGAGGAGAACGAGCCGCTGCAGTTCAAGCTCGACATCGCGCCGCGCAAGAACGCGCCCGTGGAGATCGGGCGTTATGTGTCCGGTGTGTCGTTGCTGCGCGGCATCATCAGCGGAAACGTCGAGGGTGCGGGCACGCCGGCGGCCCCGCGACTCTCGGGTGGCATTGCGCTGACGCGCGGCGAGCTGCGCGTGATCGGCCTCGAGGAAGAATTCAAGGACATCGCGCTGCGCGTGGATTTCATCGACGACGTGGTGCGCGTCACCTCGCTCTCCGCGCGCTCGGGTGACAAGGGCTCGCTGGTGGCGACGGGATGGGCGCGCATTTCCAACTACCGGCCGGCTGATTACAAAGCCGACGTCACGCTCCGCGATTTCTGGTTGCGCTCCATTGAAGACGTCGAAGTGCGCACGGACGGCAATGTCTCCGTGCGCCTCTCGCCGTGGCGCGACGGGCGCAAGATCCCGCACATCACCGGGAAGCTCGATGTGAAGGAAGCCAACATCACGATGGACATCATGAAGACCACGGAGGAGGCGCAGTCGGCGGCGACCCAGCCGGAGTTCACGCGGCCCACCGACGCGCCCAACTGGATTGCCTCCGTGGACCTCGACGCGGCCAAGAACGTGTGGATTCGCAACCCCGCCCTCATCGCCGAGCTCGAAGGCGACGTGATCTTGAACCGCGATGAGCGCGGCCTCTATTTCCGCGGCGACATGACCGTGTTGCGCGGGTCGTACAAGGTGTTCAACAACAAGTTCGAGATCACCGACGGCACCTTCGATTTCTCGGCCTCGGAAACGCTGCGGCCTTCGATGCAGATCAGCGCATACACGCCGCACTACGATTACAGCAAGGCGGAAGAGGGAAACATCAATCTCACGCTGAACTGGCCGTACGATCAGAAAGACCCGCGCATCCAGTTGAGCTATGACGTTCCCGGCTACACCGAAGCCGAAATCTGGGCGCTGCTCGGTGGCGTGTCGAACACGCAGAGCTTCAACCAGAACCTGGGAACTGTCAGCGCGGGAGTGGCCACCAACACGCTGGAGCGCGTGATCAATGCCCAGATGGCAGGCGGCGTGAACGTGAACGTGGGCCAGCGCACATTCAATTCGGACCCGACCAATAGCAAGAAGGCCGAGCAGGTCACGACCGTCGGGGTGTCGAAATATCTCTGGCAGGACATCTATCTCGAGTACCAGCGCGACCTCTCCACCCAGAGCCAGCAGGAGGTCAACGTCGAGTACCGCCTGGGCCGGCGATTCCGTATACGTTCCCAGCTTATCTACAACTCCCGCAGACAGTCCGGGGCGGCCGCCAACCGGAGCACGGACGAATATAATTTAGACCTCAAGTACCGCTTCGAGTTCTAGAAAGCTGGACCGGTTCTGGCGTCTGGCTACGTTTGTGGCTTGTGAGGTCGCGGGTTTAATCCCTATAATTAATAGCGAAATCGCCTTTTTGAGGAGCTCCCACCTCCCGTTGCGACTCATGAACCGTTTTTTTGCAGTATCCGCGGTGGTCTTCCTTCTGCTCGGGGCGATGGTGCCTGCGAGTAACGCGCAGACGTTCGGCCGCAACAAGATCCAGTACAACAACTACGACTGGCACGTCCTCGCCACGCCCCATTTCGACATCATGTACTACACGGGGGCCGAGGCGTTCGCCGTGCGGGCCGGATACGTCCTCGAGGACGCCTACGACCGCTACTCGATCGCCCTCAAAGTCCAGCTGCCGTGGCGGGTTCCGGTCGTCCTCTACTCGAACCATTCCGACTTCCTCCAGACCAACGTTGAGCAGGGTGAGCTGAGCGAGGGGGTCCAGGCGTTCTCCGAGCCGTCGCGCCGGCGCATCGTGCTGCCGTTTACCAGCTCGTTCAAAGAATTCGAGCATACGGCCACCCACGAGCTGGCCCACGTCTTCCAGTTCCACATCATCTACAACCGGATGCTGGACAACGTGTTCACCCGCAACTACCTGTTTGCCATGCCGCTGTGGGTGATGGAAGGCTCGGCCGAATATCTCTCGGAGGGATGGAGCGCGGACGCGGACATGTTTGTGCGCGACGCAGTCATCGAAGACTACCTGGTGCCCTTCTACGCCATCGGCGGCTTCTACGTTTATAAGGAAGGCGAGTCGGTCTTCAATTATATCGAGCAGACCTACGGTAAGGAGAAAGTGATCGATATTCTGCAGGCCATCGGCGGCTCGCGCAGCGCCGAGGCCGCGCTGCACCGCACCATCGGGCTCTCCGAGCAGGAGCTCTTCGAACAGTGGTCGAAGTCGCTGCGCAAGCACTACTGGCCGCTCCTTGCCGACAAGGAAGACATCGAGGACGTCGGCCGCAAGCTCACCGATCACGAGAAAGAGCACGGCTACTACAACACCAAGCCCATTCTCTCGCCCGACGGCGAGAATATCGTGTTCTTCTCCGACCGCTCGGGCTTCATCGAGATCTACGTGATGTCAGCGCTCGACGGCCACATCATCCGCAAGGTGGTGGGCGGCTCCAAGTCGAACCGTTACGAATCGCTGCACGTGCTGACGAGCTCGCTGTGCTTCGATCCCACCGGGCAGAAGGTGGCGTTCATCGCCAAGTCCGCGGGACACGACGCGCTGTTCGTGCGCAACATCAAGAGCGGAAACGAGCGCCGCTATGAAATCCCCTCGCAGGGGCTCACCGGCCCGGCGTGGAATCCCGTGCGCGACGAGATCGTGGTGTCGGCGACATTCCACGGCCAGACCGATCTCGTGCTTGTGAATCTCAAGGACGGCAAGACGCGCCGGCTCACCACCGATGCCGCCGACCAGCTGACGCCGCGCTTCTTCCCGGACGGCAACCGCATCGTGTTCGTGTACTACCCGGAAGTGACTCCGCCGGTGCCGTCGAACTTCGAGACGGGTGAGGGCAAGCGCAAGCTCGCCGAAATCGACTTCCTCTCGCCGCACAACGTGCTCCACGGCCAGAGCTACGACATCTGGGAATACGACATGGTAACGGGGAAGAGCCAGCCGCTGGTGGAATCGCCCGGCGACGACACCGAGCCCTACATCATGCAGGACGGCAAGACCATCATCTACGCGTCGGATGAATCCGGTGTCAACAATCTGCACACCGGAAACGTCGAGACCAGGCAGTACCACCGTTTCACGGATGTGATGGGCGGTCTGTTTACGCCCAGCGTCCATGAAGAGAAGGGGCGCATCGCGTTTTCCGCGTTTGTGAAGGGTGGTTGGGACGTATACGTGTCCGACGATCTCAACACGATGCTGCAGCGCAACTATCCGCAGCCGGACAAGCCGGTGCTCGCGTACGAGCTGCCCGAGAACCGGGTGCCGTCGTCGCAGGACTCAACCGTGTGGGTGCCGGACAGCTCGCTCGCGGTGACGCATGCAGCGGCCGGCGTCGATTCGACAGCGAGTGCGAGCGCGGGCGACATCGATATCAATACCTACGAGCCGAGGATTCATCCCATGGGCCCGCCGCCCGTGGAGACGGCACAGCTCAACCACCCGGGCGAGCCATCGCACGTCGGCGTGCGTCCGCCGGGCGAAATTAACGGCGAAGAGCCCGTGTTTCGCGGCGCCACCATGCACAAGTACAAGACGAGGCTGGCGCCGGATTACATCGGCGCCGGTGGCGGCGTAGCGTTCACGTCAGGGCTCGGCTTCAGTATTGCCAACAGCATTGCGCTTTCGGACATGATGGGTGACCAGCACCTCATGTTCGCCTTCAGTCTGTACCAGGACATTGCGCAGTCGGATTTCCTGGCGGCGTACTCATATCTCAAGCGCCGCGCGGATTTCTCCATCGGCGCGTACCAGTTCTCGAGCTTCTTCAATGATCGCACCACGTCGGTGGGCGACGCGTTCAGCGCCAACCGGTTCTTCAGCGAACGCAACTACGGCATCTTTGCGCTCATGAGTCTCCCCTTCAACAAGTTCTATAGGATGGAGACCAATCTGCAGGCGTATTACTCGGATCGCACGTTCTACGGCGACATCAATACGCAAAATATCTTCTTCCAGGCGACCGGGACGAGCAATGTGCGCCTGATCGAGCCCTCCCTGGCCTTCGTCCACGACTCGGCCTTCTTTGGCCCCTTCGGTCCTGTGGAAGGAAATCGCTGGCGGGTGTCTTTATCGCGCGGTGTGGCATTCGAGAACAAGGATGTCTCGCGCACCACGGGTTATCTCGACTGGCGCGCATACAACACGATCTTCTGGCGCAACTCGATTGCGTTGCGCGTCACCGGCGCCGCCAGCGTGGGCGAGGACCGGCGCGTGTTCTACCTGGGCGGTCCGTACAACCTGCGCGGATACGACTGGCAGCAATTCGTGGGCACCAAGATGTGGCTCGCGAGCTTCGAATACCGCTTCCCGCTGTTCGACTATCTCATCTTCGGATGGCCGGGCCGCTGGGGCTTCAGCAACATCGGTGCGAACCTTTTCTTCGATATCGGCAACACGTGGGTGGACCGCTGGCCCAAAATCTTCACCGGGAATAGGTTGCAGCTCGACGACGCCAAGGCCGACATGGGATTCGGCATCTTCATGGACGTCGGATTCTTCCTCATGAACCTGCAGTTCGCATGGCCGACCGACCTCGAACACGTCGATCAGACCATGAAGTTCCACTTCGCCATCGGGCCGACGTTCTGATCATCTTTCCCCTGCACAAGGGGAGATCGAAAGCGGCGAGCGTGCATTCGCTTTCGGGGAGTCACAATGCTCGGGAGCCAGGCTCCCGGCTCGCGTGAGTTACTACCGACTACTTGTTGCGTTCGTCGTCGCGATTCTGCCGGTCGTCCCGCTTCGTCTCTTCGTCGTCGTCTTCGCGGTTGTAACCGGTCTGGCCGGGACGATTCATGCCCGTCTGGCCGCCCGTATCCTTGTTATCGCGATCGGTTCCCGTGCCGCCGGTCTGACCGGGACGGTTGGGATCGGTCTGGCCCGGACGATTGGGATCCGTCTGGCCGGGGCGATTCACGTTCGTCTGACCGGGTGTGTTCGGACGATTCATGTCCTTGTCGCCAGGTTTCTTCTGATCCATGTTTATTCCTCCAGCTGAAGTTGAGTTGAATGTAGTCCCGCGCCTCCGGGACAGACTCAAGCTAGTACCCGGCATGCATGCCGCGACATAAGGCATGTTACTCAGGTCCGATTCCTTACAGGACCGTCGCGATACGAGATCGGTAAAAGTCCTCCCGCGCCGTCATAACCTGTGCTAATTTTCAGGATTGTCTTTTTGAGCGCCATGACCAACTCCGCCACACTCAACGATCGCCAGCGCGAAGCCATCCTGGCCACGGAAGGCCCGGTTCTGGTCATTGCCGGCGCCGGCAGCGGCAAGACGCGCGTCTTGACCGAGCGCATCGCGCACCTGGTGACCAACCTCGGGGTGGCGCCGTGGGAGATTCTCGCCTTCACCTTCACCAACAAGGCGGCGCGCGAGATGAAGGAGCGCCTCGAGCGAACATCGCCGGGGGCCACCGAATCGATGTGGGTGGGAACCTTCCACTCCACGGGCGTCCGTATCCTCCGCCGCCACGGCGAAGCGGCCGGCATCAAGCGCGACTTCTCGATCCACGACGCCGACGACAGCAGCAACCTGGTGAAGACCATCCTGCAGCGCCATCCCAACGATGCGCGCTTCATCAAGTCGCCGCGCGTCCTGCGCGACATCATCAGCCGCATGAAGAACGACCTGATTCCTCCGTCCCTGGCGGCCCAGCGCGCCGTGGGCTCGGGGGAGGAACGTGTGGCAGCGCTCTACGCGGAATATGAGAAAGAGCTCCGGCGCCACAACGCGCTCGACTTCGACGACCTGATCATGAAGGTGGTGGAGCTCTTCGCCGCCAACGACGGGGTGCGCGAGACCTACGCGCGCCGCTTCCACTACATCCTCGTGGATGAGTTCCAGGACACCAACGCCATCCAGATGGCGATGATCGACGGGCTCTCGTCGGCGCACCGCAATCTCTTCGTGGTGGGGGACGACGACCAGTCGATCTACTCGTGGCGCGGCGCACGCGTGGAGCACATCCTCGAGTTCGAGCATCTCTATCCGCAGACGCAGGTGATCCGGCTGGAGCAGAATTATCGCTCGACGCAGACCATTCTGGACGCCGCCAACGGTGTCATCGAGCACAACCGCGGACGCAAAGGCAAGCGGCTGTGGACCGAGTCCGGAGCGGGCGAGAAAGTGCACATCTCGGCCAGCCCGGACGACGAATCCGAGGCGCTGGCGGTGATCGAGCTGGTGCGGAAGGAAGTCGCCGCCGGCACTGCTTTAAAGGAAATCGCCATCCTGTACCGCACCAACGCGCAGTCGCGCGCGCTGGAAGACGTGTTCAAGATGGGCTCGATGCCGTACCAGATCATCGGCTCGGTGAAATTCTACGAGCGCGCCGAGGTGCGCGACGTGCTGGCATATTGCAAGGCGCTGGCCAACCCGGCGGACGACCTGAGCGTCAAGCGCATCATCAATACGCCGCGCCGCGGGATCGGCAAGAGCACGATCGACCAGGTGGAGCAGTGGGCGGTGGAGCACGGGACGTCGATGATGGATGCGCTGCGCGACTCGGGTGCGGGGCTGGGCGCGGCGGCGGCCGCGCGCTGCCGCACGTTCCTCGATCTGTTCAACGGCCTCAAGCTGATCGCCGAGAGCGAAGTGGCGCCGCACGTGATCGAAGCGGTGCTCAAGGCCACCGACTACATGAAATACCTGCAGGAAAATTATCCCGACGCGGAAGCGCGCGTGGAGAACGTGGAAGAGTTGCTGAGTGCCGCCCACTCGTTTGCGGAGGGCGCCGAGGACAAGTCGCTGCGCGCGTTCCTGGAAGAGGTGGCGCTGGTGGCGGATGTGGACACCATGGACTTCGATGCGGGGCAATTGACACTGATGACGCTCCACAACGCCAAGGGGCTCGAGTTCAACACGGTCATTATCACGGGGCTCGAAGAAGGACTCTTCCCGCACTACAATTCCATCGACGACCCGGCGGCCGTGGAGGAAGAGCGGCGCCTGTTCTACGTCGGCATGACGCGCGCGCGCAAGCACCTCTTTCTCACTTTTGCGGGGATGCGCCGGCGCATGGGGCTCCTGGAAGGCGGCGTGCCGTCGCGCTTTCTGAACGAGATTCCCGAGAAATGCCTGGATGTGCCCGTGGAAGCGGTGTACCAGCCGGCGCGCTCCGTGTTCCCGCAACGCAGCACGACCTCGCGTTGGACCGGGGGCCGTCCGTTTGTCGACGAGTATGCGCAGGCCGAGGCGCCGGACGATGCATTCTCGCAGGATGAGCCCGCCTTTACGGCGGGAAAGACGACCGGCTACGCGGTGGGAACGCGCATCATCCACGATCGCTTCGGGAAGGGGATCGTGCGGCGGGTGGAAGGCAGCGGCGATCAGACACGGGTCACCGTGATCTTCGACGCGGGCGGCGAGCGCAAGTTCCTCGTTCACTACGCGCCGATGCGGCCACTATAAAGGAGCGTTTGTGTCCAAGATCAATCGTGACGTGATTGCGCACCTGGAGCGGCTGGCACGCATCCACCTGGCACCCGACGAAGTCGAAGCCATCACGGCGCAGCTCGACCGCATCGTCGGCATGGTGGAATCATTGCAGACGGTAGACGTGAGCGGCGTCGAGCCCACGCTGGGCATGTCGCACGAAGCAGCGGCCGAGAACGAGCATGCGCGCGAGGACGTCGTGACGCCCGGGCTGGATCGCGCCGTGGTGCTGGCGCAGGCGCCGGACGCAACGAAGGAATTCTTCCGCGTGCCGCGCGTCATTGGAAGGGACGACGAGTCGTGAACTTGAGTGCTCTCACGATTGCCGAGACGCGCAAACAGATCGCGTCGGGTGCGCTGTCGCCGCTCGATCTTTGCGAAGCGGCGCTGGCCCAGATCGAGAAGCTCGACCGCAATGTGAAAGCGTTTCTCTCTGTTGATCCGGAGAAGGTGCGGGCGGAAGCACGCGCGATAGGTGAGGAGCGCCATGGCCGTCCGCTGTGCGGCACCCCCGTGGCAATCAAGGACAACATGGTGATTGAGGGCACGCACACCACGTGCGGCTCGAAAATTCTGGGCCAGTATCACGCACCGTATACGGCGACGGTCGTTGACCGCCTGCGTGCTGCCGGCGCCATCGTGATCGGGAAGACCAATCTCGACGAATTCGCAATGGGCTCTTCCACCGAGAACTCCGCGTTCGGACCGACGCGCAATCCGTGGGACATCTCGCGCGCTCCGGGCGGCTCGAGTGGCGGTTCGGCGGCGGCGGTGGCGGCCGGCATGGCGGGCACCGCGCTCGGGAGCGACACTGGCGGCTCGATTCGCCAGCCCGCGTCGTTCTGCGGGGTCGTCGGCATGAAGCCGACCTACGGCCGCGTGTCGCGCTACGGCCTGGTGGCATTTGCCAGTTCGCTCGACCAGATCGGGCCCTTCACGCGCAGCGTGGAAGACATGGCGATCGTGTTGAACGTGATCTGCGGCAAGGATGCGCGCGACGCGACGAGTGCCTCGCAGGCGGTGCCCGACTTCACCCAGGGGCTGGGCGCCGGCGTCAAGGGCATGCGCATCGGCGTTCCGTTTTCGTTTCTCGGCGCGCACATCGATGCCTCGGTGCGTGCGTCGTTCGATACGCTTGTCGATTCGCTCAAGCGCGAGGGCGCACAGGTGGTCGAGATCGACCTGCCCCACGCGAAGCACGGACTCGCTGCCTACTACATCATCGCCAACGCGGAGGCGAGTGCCAACCTCGCGCGTTTCGACGGCATCCGCTACGGCCATCGCTCGGCGCGCGCCCAATCGCTCGACGACGTGTATATGCAGACGCGCGAGGAAGGCTTCGGGCGCGAAGTGAAGCGGCGCGTGCTGCTCGGGACTTACGTGCTGAGCGCCGGCTACTACGACGCGTACTACCGCCGCGCGCAGCAGGTGCGCACGCTCATCATCCGGGATTTTGCGAACGCGTACAAAGTGTGCGATGTGGTGCTTCTGCCAACGGCGCCGACACCTGCATTCAAGTTAGGCGAGAAGACGGACGATCCGATTCTCATGTACCTGAACGATATCTTCACGATTCCCGTTAACCTGGCCGGGCTGCCCGGCATCTCGGTGCCATGCGGGCTCTCGCCCGACAAGCTTCCCATCGGCGCGCAGCTGATTGGGCGCGCCTTCGACGAGACGACGCTCCTCCGCGCCGCGGCGGGAATCGAGCGCGTGTCGAACTTCAAGGGGCTCGCGGCATGAGTGCGCGCTACGAAGCAGTCATCGGTCTCGAGGTGCACGCGCAGCTCTCGACAAACAGCAAGATGTTCTGCGGCTGCTCCGCGGCGTTCGGCGGTGCGCCCAACACGCACGTCTGTCCCGTGTGTCTCGGGCTTCCCGGTGCGCTGCCGGTGGTCAACACGCGCGCCATCGAGTTTGCCGTGCGGCTGGGCCTCGCGACAGACTGCCGTATCGCCAACCGGAGTATTTTCGCGCGCAAGAACTACTTCTATCCCGACTGCCCGAAGGACTACCAGATATCGCAGTTCGACACGCCGCTGTGCAGCGACGGACACCTCGACGTCGAGGGCGGCGCCAAACGTATTCGCATCAAGC
>DATEHD010000135.1:0-3028 GCA_035279765.1 Candidatus Krumholzibacteriia bacterium
GCGACAAAACGTCTCACACGCTCCACGGCGCGTTCGAGCACCTCGCGCATCTTCGTTTCGCTGACGTCGAGTTTCCGATACGCGGCGATGATCAGGCACGCACACTGATAGTCGACCGGGTCGGTCTTGATGGCGACTTCCCAGACCCGGATCGTGTCCTCCCACCGGGACTGCACAAATAGAAGGCGGCCGAAGAAATAGTTTTCGTCGTAGCCCTCGGGGTTGAGCCGCACCGCTTCGGTGAATTCGCGTTCCGCTTCGTCGAAGCGTTTCAGGTGGGTGAGTGCGAGTCCTTTGGCCGTGTGTGCTTCGGAGAGCTGGGGATCCAGCTCGAGTGCGCGGTCGGCGGAGGCGATGGCGCGCTCGACAAAGCCCTCTTCCTGCACGAAGTACTGGGCGGAGAACACACCGGCCAACGACATCATGGCGTGAGCGCGCGCAAATTTCGGATCACGATCGATGGCGGCCTGGAAACAGAAACGCGCTTCGCCCAGGGCACGGGCGTGGGCCTGGTAGAAGAGATTGCGACCCTGCAGGAAAAGATCATACGCCTCGACGTCCGTGGTCTCCGGCTTCCCCAGCACCTTCTTGTCCTGCGGGGTGAGCGCCACGCGCAGCGCCTTTACGGTGGCCTGTGCAATCTCGTCCTGGATTGCAAACACGTCGGCGAGCTCGCGGTCCCAGCGTTCCGACCACACGTGGTAGCCGTTGGACACATCGATCAGCTGCGCCGTGATGCGCAGCCGGTTCCCCGCCTTGCGCACACTTCCTTCCAGCACCGAATCCACGCCGATCTGGCGCCCGATCTCGCGAATGTCTGTCGACGCGGCGCGGTGCGCAAAGGACGTCGTGCGCGCGGCCACGCGCAGCCCGTCGATGCGCGTGAGATCGTTGATGATGTCTTCGGCGATGCCGTCGCAGAAGTAGCTCTGCTCGGGATCGTTGCTCATGTTGGCGAAGGGCAGCACGGCGATCGACGGAGTTCTTGGGCCCTCCGCCGGGATCCCGGTACCGGTGCGCAGCGCGCGCAGCTCCTCGATCAGCGTCGATGCATCGGGTGTGCGTTGCGCAGCAGTCTTGCTGAGGAGACGGGTGAGGATTCGTTCGACCCCGGCAGGGACATCTCCACGGACGGAACGAATCGATGCCGGTGTCAAATCAAGAACGGCGCGCATCTGTGACGCGATCGCGTCGCCCTGGAATGGAAGCGCGCCCGTTATCATCTCGTACCACACCACGCCGAGCGACCACAGATCGGTGCGCGCATCGACGCGTTCGCCGCGAATCTGCTCGGGCGATGCGTAGGCAACCGTGCCGGAGAAGGTATCGGTCTGTGTCACCGATCCGCTCGCGGGCAGCTTGGCGAGACCGAAATCGAGAATCACCGCTTCGTCGCGGTCGGTGAGAAGAATGTTGGCGCTCTTGATGTCGCGGTGAATGACACCGCGTGCGTGCGCTTCGCGCAGCCCTTCTGCAATCTGCGACACAATGCGTATGGACTCGTCGACAGCCATGCGCCCCTGCTTGGTGACGCGGTCGCGCAGCGATTTGCCCTCCAGGTACGCCATCGAGATGAAGGTCTGCCCGTCGGTGGTTTCCTCGATGTCGTACACCGTGCAAATGTTGGGATGGCGGAGCGAGGCGGCCGAGCGCGCTTCGTTTACCAGGCGGGCGCGGTCGAGCGGATCGCCCACTCGCGACGGGGTGATGAACTTGAGCGCCACCGGGCGGTTGAGACGGGTATCCATGGCCTTGTAGACCACACCCATCCCGCCCTCGCCGAGCGATTCGATGACGTCGTAATGGAGCAGTTTGCGCCCGATCATGCCCGGCAGTATAACGTGAGCGGGGAGCGTGCGAAAGGCCGTCAACGCGGGAGTTTAACCGGACCGAGGCGTATAAAGGAGAGTGCGCCACCTGCGTTCATTTGTTAGAGTTCAGGTTTCACGGAAAGGATTTTCGCAATGACCGAGACCAACCGCGCGGCCACCATGGATGATGTCCGCAAGTTCAACCAGACCTGCGACAGCCTCCGCACCGAAATCGGCAAGGTGATCGTGGGCCAGGACACCGTGGTGGAGGAGCTTCTGATCGCCCTGTTCGCCGGCGGGCACTGCCTGCTGGTGGGCGTTCCCGGTCTGGCCAAGACGCTCCTGATCTCGACAGTCGCCCAGGCGCTCGACCTCAAGTTCTCGCGCATCCAGTTCACGCCGGACCTGATGCCCTCAGACATCACCGGCACGGAAATCCTGGAGGAAGACGCGGCGACCCGCAAACGCACCTTCCGTTTCATCCACGGGCCGATTTTTGGCAACGTGGTTCTGGCCGACGAAATCAACCGCACGCCGCCCAAGACGCAGGCAGCCTTACTGCAGGCCATGCAGGAAAAGAAAGTCACGGCGGGCGGACAGACCTACGCGCTCGATCTTCCCTTCTTCGTGCTCGCCACCCAGAACCCGATCGAGCAGGAAGGCACGTATCCGCTTCCCGAGGCACAGCTCGACAGGTTCATGTTCAACGTGGCCGTCGACTATCCGAGCGAAGAGGAAGAGATCCGCATCGTGGAATCCACCACGTCGCCGTCATCGCAGACGCCGAAGACCGTGCTCCACGCCAACGACATCCTCGAGACGCAGGCGCTGGTGCGCACCGTGCCCGTCGATTCGCACGTGCTGAAGTACGCCATTCGTCTCGTGCGCGCCACGCGCGACGATTCCATCCCGCAGGTAAAGCAGTACGTGTCGTGGGGCGCCGGCCCGCGCGCGGGACAGAATCTCATTCTGGGCGCCAAGGTCCGCGCCGTGATGAACGGCCGCCCACTTCCGAGTATCGAGGATATAAAAGAGATCGCGCACCCGGTGCTGCGCCACCGCATCGTCACCAACTTCAACGCCGACGCCGACGGCGTCTCCACCGACGACATCATCGATATGCTTCTGGACGGCGTCGAGCAATAGGGGGCTCGCCATGCCTCGGGCATCTGCACTCGCTGCGGTTCTCGTTGCAGCGCTCGCGCTGCCCACCACCT
>DATEHD010000136.1:0-3662 GCA_035279765.1 Candidatus Krumholzibacteriia bacterium
CACGTACCAGGAGAGCGGAACCGCGATCAGCGTATAGAGGAGGTCGCGCTTCGAGAAATTGCGTGGCCAGAATTGCCAGGTGAGCTCGCCCGGTGCGAGGATGCCCATGATGACCGTCGGACCGAACACAACCGCGGCGAAGCAGCAGGCCAGAATCGCCATGTGACGCACGTCGAGCCCGGTGTCGATGGGCGCAAACGTGAGCACGGCGACGCACCCCAGCAGAATCGCGAGATTGCGCCGCACACGCATGTCGCGCTGGCGCAACGCGAGCACGGCGGAGAGAATCCAGAACGCGAAGCCGGGGACATACCACGCCAGCGGGACCAGGAGCACGGTGGCGACGCAGAACGCAGCCAGCGCCATGTACGCGGAGCGCGGCATGGGGCGATTGCGCTAGCGTGCGGCCGCGCGCACGGCATCGCGCGCCTGTTCGGCCTGCCACAGATGGCGCCGTTCGTGCGCGGCGATGATCCGGAATGCGGAATAGATGTTGTAACGCACGCTGGACTTGAACGGGGATTGAACCTTGATCTTGGAAAGTGCCAGGCCGTTTGCGTTGGCCAGTTGCGCGAGCAGTCGGGACTGATACTCTTCGAATTCCGCCAGCACTTTCGCCTTCGGTTCGATCGAGGCCGGCACGAACGAGTCGGCCGTTTTCATTTTGATGAGGCGCCGCTTCGGCGGTCCGCATGACTTCCACAAGAGCCAGCCCACAAAGTCGAGCCGGTTGGAGTCGCGCGCCGCGGTGGCACCGTTCGTGCGTGCCTCGAGCAGCGCCACGGTCAGTATCGGAAGATACGCGTGCGACGTCATGTTGAGATGCTGGACACACTCTCCCACGCACCAGCGGCCTGCATCCGGGCGCGTGCGCCATGCATCGTCGCCGGTCGACTGCGCCAGCGCGCGGAGCTGCGCACTGGCGGCATCCAGCTCATCGCGAATGGTAGCAAGCGACGGGGACAACGATGGCATGCGGGCAGGATACACTGCAACGTTCGCGCGCGGCAATTTCAGAGGAACGGGGGGAGGCGGCTGGCGCGTGCATGCCGCGCCAGCCCTGGAACTAGCGGCTGCGAGGTGCGCGCGGACTGCGACGCCTGCTCGCTTTACGGCGACCGGCGGAGCTGGAGCCGGGTTTGTTCGGCACACGCGCGCCTTCGCGACGCGCCTCGGACAGACCAATGGCGATCGCCTGCTTACGGCTCGTGACTTTCTTGCCCGAGCGGCCGCTCTTGAGCTCGCCGCGTTTCATCTCATGCATGGCCCGTTTTACTTTGCTCTGGGCTTTTCTTCCGTACCTTGGCATTGGCTTACCTACCTTTCGTAAGTGAACAATTGTTGGATGCGTGCCATCTGTCGATCAGCAGAGTGCTGTTAGTGCGAAAGAAGAAGGTGTAGGCAATAGACTGAACCGTTGCCAGTGCATGCGGACGTTCGGTAACATGGCGACCTCACCCATCTAGCGAGGTTGATTATGAAGTTTGCCGTTGCTCTCGTGGTCTTGCTGACTGTGCTCACCGCACTGGCACCCGGTGCGCACGCGCAGGAATTTCATCGCAACGCGTACGGGATGTACATCGCGCCCGGCATGTACGGGATTGCCAAAGGTACCGACTACCAGTTTGCAACGACCGGTGGCGGGCTGGATGTAGGCATCTACTACGCGCGTGCGTTTACGGCCAGTTTCAGCACGCGCCTTGAGGTGAAATACGGCACCAAGAGCCTCGACGACGTGGAGCTGAGCCAGCCCTACGGATACGTTCCGTTCCGGTTGTCGGAATCGATCGTCGAGGTTCCACTCGTCCTGCAGGGTGACCGGCGTGTGCCGGTGGGCGATCATGAGATTCGTATCTCAGTGGGTGGTGGCGCTTCCTATAAGTACGTGACCAATCAGAAGCTCCTGATCGCGTCCGGCCGCATCGAAGACTTCCACCTGCACCCGGCCGATTCCTACCAGAAGTTCGCTCTCCTCCTCGATGGCGGGACCACCTTCAATGTCGACAAACAGAGCGCGGTCTTCCTGCGCTTCCGCTACGACATCGACATCACCACCTTCGGCAAACCTGCCGATGCGGAGGTCTTCCGGGAGCTCTGGTCCGCGGGTTTCTACGCCGGCTTCGAATACGGTATTTAAAGCCCCCGGCCCGGCCCGTCGCTACAGCTTGCGAATGCGCGGGGGGTTGGATAGACTTCAGGCGATCCCACCATGCAAGCAGTAGACCCTTACAAACCCACGCACAAGGTGCGCATTGTGACTGCGGCGTCGCTCTTTGACGGGCACGACGCGGCCATCAACATCATGCGCCGCATCATCCAGTCCACGGGCTGCGAGGTGATCCACCTCGGCCATGACCGGAGCGTGCAGGAGGTTGTCGACGCCGCCATCCAGGAGGACGCGCAGGCCATCGCCATGACGTCCTACCAGGGCGGCCACATGGAGTACTTCAAGTTCATGAAGGACCTCCTCGACAAGCGCGGCGCGTCCCACATCAAGATTTTCGGCGGCGGTGGCGGTGTGATTCTTCCCGCCGAGATCGCAGAGCTCGAGCGCTACGGTATCGCGCGCATCTATTCGCCCGACGACGGCCGGTCGATGGGCCTGCAGGGCATGATCAACGACGTCGTGCAGAAGTCGGACTACGCTGTGGGCGCCTCATTGAATGGCGCTGTCGATGGCGTCGTGAAGCGCGACTTCCTCTCCATCGCGCACGTCATCTCGGCGGCCGAGAACTATCCCGAGCAGTCGGCCAAGAATCTCAACGATATTCGTGCGCGCGCCAAGACGTCGAAGACGCCCGTGCTCGGCATCACCGGCACCGGTGGAGCGGGGAAGTCGTCCCTGGTGGACGAGCTCGTGCGCCGCTTCCTCCTCGATTTTCCGGACAAGACCGTGGGTGTTCTGTGCGTGGATCCGTCCAAGCGCAAGACCGGCGGCGCGCTCCTCGGCGATCGCATCCGCATGAACTCGATCCGCAATCCGCGTGTGTACGTTCGCTCTCTCGCAACACGGCAGGCGAATCTGGCGCTTTCCGCCTACGTCAAAGACGCGCTCGATATTCTGAAGGCGTCCAATTTCGATCTCATCATCCTGGAGACGTCGGGCATCGGGCAGTCGGACACCGAGATCGTCGACCATTCCAACGTGAGCCTGTACGTGATGACACCGGAGTATGGGGCCGCCTCCCAACTGGAAAAGATCGACATGCTCGATTTCGCGGACCTGATTGCGCTCAACAAGTTCGACAAGCGCGGCGCGCTGGATGCGCTGCGCGACGTGCGCAAGCAGTACAAGCGCGCGCACCAGAAGTTCGACATGCCCGACGATCAGACGCCTGTGTTTGGAACCATCGCGTCGCAATTCAATGACCCGGGCACGAACAATCTGTACCGGTCGCTTGTCGACACGCTGGTGCGCAAGTGCGGGCTCCCCGCGGACAAGTGGAAATCGCATTTCGAGATCACGCCGGAAATGTCGGAGAAGGTGTACATCATTCCGCCCAACCGCACGCGTTACCTCTCCGAGATCTCGGAGACGTGCCGCAATTACGACAAGTGGGTGGATGACCAGTCGGCCATCGCGCAGCGGCTGTACGCCATCGACAAGTCGATCGACGCGGTGCGCGCCACGAAGGTGGCCGACAAGGACCGGCTCATCAAGG
>DATEHD010000137.1:0-2632 GCA_035279765.1 Candidatus Krumholzibacteriia bacterium
GGGAAGGATCACTGTGATCATGCTTCGTTTCTTGATTCCTCACATTTAAGAAAAACGGACAGCATCGTACCGATGCTGTCCGCTTACTTAATGCAAGATCACCTGAGATGCTCTAACTCGCCTTCGGCTTATCCTTCACCAGATCCTTGCGCTTCAAGTGGATGCTGTCGAAGCTCTGCGCCGAAATCACGTAGTACCACTTCGCAAAGTGACCGTTCAAGTCGTCGACGCGCTTCTTGGCGGCGTCAATCGCTTTCTGATCCTTGAGCGACGCATCCATCGACGCGCTGATCATGAGATAGCGGTTCTCGCCCGTCTCGCCCTGCTTGCGCGTTTCCAGCGAATCGCCGGCGCTGAGTGCGGTGCCCTGGCCGAACGCCACTTCGCCGAAGCGCAGCGTGTACAGCACGCCGTCTTTGGTATGCACCTGGAGCTCGCCTTCATTGGAGACAAGGCGGCCATCGCGCGTGAAGTAGAAGCCGTGGCTCTGGAGCGACGCGAGATCGGCATTGGTGATGGAGATGCCGCCCGACGCACGCTGCAGTGACGCGGTGAGACCGTCCGGCTTGGGACGCACGCCCTCGATGGAGAGCGCGTCGACGGCACTGATCAGGCTGTTGATCTTGTACGTGTCCACGTCTTTCCCCGCGGGCAGCCCCGCCATCTTCCAGTTCTCGCCGTCCTTGTTGAGCGTCACGTCGTCACGCTGGTCAAGACGCCCGCTCTGCTCGTCGATCGAGTAGTCGCGCAGGTTGACACGATCGATCTCGTCCTTTTCCAGCATGGTGAGATCGGGATCAATCCAGTCCTTGAACTTGGTCGAGATGTCGAGGTTGATCTTGGTGCCGTAGACGCGCTTCTGTCCGGGCACACGCACCAGGCGGAAGTCTTCGCGTCCCTCGAAGGCCTTGCCGATGATGAGATCGGCGAGCACTTCGCCGTTGGCACCCTTGATGGTCACGCGGCGTCCGCGGCCCTTCAAGGTCTGCACCGCGTTGTCGAGCGGATCGATCACGCCGCAGGCTTCGAAGTCGGCGACGTTGTCGGTGCGGAAATCATCCTTGGTGAGGCCGATCAGTCCCGCCGCCGTCTTGGCCAGGCGGTCCTTGCCGTCCGCGGGATAACCGTGGTGCGACGGAATCGTCCAGCGTCCGTTGTCGAACGTCACCTTGAACGGCACCGGCTGTCCGGTGGCTTCGTCCCAGTCGTCCACCTCGAGCGAACGCGCCGAGTTGGGATCGGTGAAGTCCGGAAAGAACTGCTGGCCCTGGTCGAAGAATGCCGTCGGCATTTTCTGGTGCGGTGCGGTTACGAACGCGAGACCGGCCAGGAGCACGGCCGCGGCAGCGTAAAAAATGGTTTTGCGTGATTCGGTCATGATGTCCTCCGCTTAACCGCGCAGGCGGCGGCTGGCCTCGGTTCCTTCACGCTCGCGGCGCTGCCGGCGCATGAAAGTGTAGATGCCGATGGCAAACACGGGAATGGGCGGCAACAGTCCGGCGAGCGTCTTGATGCCGCTCTGGATGCGCCGCACCTGCGATTCCATATCTTCCCGGCTGCGCTCGATTTTGGCGTCGCGGTCGGCCTCGATCGCCGTCTTGGACGCGTCGAACTTGCGCGACTCCGATTCCTGGAGATTGCGCGTCATGATCTGCTTGGTGGTGGCGTCGAGATCGCTGCGGCCGTTGAGCGCCGCCACTTTGCCGTCCAGATTGTGCTGCGCTTCGGCCAGCGCGGACTCGGCTTCGGTCCGCGCCTGCTGTTCTTCCTTGGCGCGCTTGTCGGCGTACGCGCGCGTGCGCGCCTCCACCGTGGTAAGCGTGCGGTACTGCACGCGGTGACGGCGCAGATCGACGAACGAATTGTCGCCGGTCAGGACGTCAATACAGTTCAAAAAGAACGACACGTTGTCAAAATTGAGATTCTCCATCCCGCGACGGCGGATCTCGAAGAACTGGTCCGAGATGAAATCCATGTCGGAGACAAAAATGATGTTGGCCTTCGTGGTATCGCCGGGAGCGGCCACCGTCTGGCCGCTGACGTGGGCGGCGATCGTGTAGTCGGCACCGGTTGCATAGCGCGGACCCTGGTACGGCACGAGCTGTGTGCCGAAGAAGCTCTTCTGCACAACCTGGCCGTAATCGATCGTCCCCGATACCGTGCTCGATTTCACCATCGGCTCAAAGTTGAATTTGGAGTCGCCGATCTTGGTGAC
Organism: Candidatus Krumholzibacteriia bacterium; assembly: GCA_035279765.1. GTDB lineage: Bacteria > Krumholzibacteriota > Krumholzibacteriia > WVZY01 > JAKEHA01 > JAKEHA01. The sequence continues at coordinate 2,216 of DATEHD010000137.1, forward strand.
CGAGCCCGGGAAGAGGAACACAAGCTCCTGCAGCCCGCGTGACGCCGCGAAATTGTCGTTGAACGACTCGCGGTTCTGGTTGCCACGCCCGACGAACACCACTTCGGGCGGAAGATTCGACAGCTCGGGATGCGGGTTGTAGCGATCCCACACGATCTGCGTCTTGTTCCACAGGATGCCGTAGGTGGCGAGGAACGTGTTGATGCCGCCCTTGGGCTTGGGCTGCGGCCCGCGATTGCGCATGAACGGATTGACGTTGGCGCCCGATTCCTCGCTGGGTGCGAGGCCCACGTCGAACACGGGCACGGGATCGTCGATCAAGAGCGCCGGCGTTCCCCTGGAAATCACCGACTGCACGTGATTCATCTCTTCCTGTGACATCGACGACGGCATCGCCACGATGAGCGCGTCCACCTT
>DATEHD010000138.1:0-4441 GCA_035279765.1 Candidatus Krumholzibacteriia bacterium
GAGCTCGCGCTGTCCGTGCCGCGCGACGTAGGGGACGCCGAGCGGCGCGCGCGCATCGCGGCCGCCATCGAACGCTTCGAACTGGGCGCGTTCCTGGGGCGCAACCCACATCGCCTCTCCGGAGGCGAAAAGCAGCGCCTCGCCCTGGCCACGGTGTGGCTCGAATCACCCGACGTATTGCTCCTCGACGAGCCGCTTTCATTTCTCGACGAGGAGATGCGCGCGCGCGTCCTCGCATTCGTGCGCGAGATGAATGCGAACGGAACCGCGATCGTGTGGACGACGCCTGGCGGTGACGATATCGACCTCGCGCGTGAGGCGATGGTGTTGCGTGATGGACGGGTGGCAACCAGCGGCGAGCCGAAACGTGCTCCGGCGATCGAACCCGAGCGAGGCTGCCGCGAGGTTCGCCGCGCAACTCGACATGGCGCAAAGGAACGCGTCCGGTTTGAGTCGGTTGCGTTCGGTTATGAAGAACGACGCGTCATCGAACATCTCGACCTCGCGGTGATGGCGGGCGAGAGCGTGGGCATCACCGGCCGTAACGGAAGCGGCAAATCAACCTTGTTGCTCCTCGCCGGCGGTGCGCTGGCGCCGTCGGATGGACGCGTCACGCGCGCCGTGAGCGAGCACGGCGTGCTCTATCTTCCACAGAGCCCCGAGCGACTTTTTTTTGCCGAGACCGTGATGGAAGAAATCTGCTTCGGGCTGGAGCGGCGTGGAATCAGCACGGAAGCGGCGCGAGCGAGCGCGGAGGAAGCACTCAACCGCGTCGGGCTCGAAGCGGGCCGCTTCGCCCCGCGCTCGCCGTTCGAGCTGAGCTTTGGCGAGATGCGTCGCGTGGCCTTTGCAATCGCTTCGGCGCTCGACCCGGAGTTGTTGCTCCTCGATGAACCGGCATCGTGTCTCGATGCGAGTGGAAAAGCACTGCTGGAGAGCCTCGTGGACGATGCCACCGCTCGTGGCGTCTCGGTGATGATCGCCTCGCACGCGCCTCCGGCCACGCTGAGCACCGGCCGTGTGCTCGATCTGCGCGATGGGGTCCTGATCGACGTCGCAGGTCCGCCAGCGCGTTCAGATTAGCTCGAGGTTGACGGCACGCCCGCGCGGCGGCTACTATGGATCGCTAATTCCCCCAAGGAGGGACACTTCGTGGATTATCAAGCCTTCGGCGCCGTTTGGCGTCTGCTCGCTGTAGCGAGCATGTTCGTCACCGTCGTCAATAATTTCTGGCGGCACGGTGACATCGATCTGACCGGGCGTCATGCCAACATGCGGACGATCTATGCGCGTGCTTCCCTGATCGGCGTGATTCTCGCCGCTGTGACGCGCCTGAACATCCTGGCGATGCTCCGCATCGCGCCAGCGTTCGATTCGTACCTGACGTTCTACGGGGTGGACATTCTCGACGATGTAATCGGCGTGCTGTTCACCGGTGTCGTGCTCGGGTTCCTGAGCAAGTTCTGGAACGATCTCTTTGACCTGCTCTTCGAGACCAAGCGCTTCATGCGCGGCAAGGCCAACCAGCTGCGTACCGACGACGCGCGCCCCGTGCGCGAGCGCGAGCCGCGTGGCGACATGGGCGGCCGTGACCCGCGTGGCGACATGCGGCGTGGCCGTCGTGGCTCGCGCGGTGGGCGCGGTGATCGTGGCGACCGTGGCGATCGTGGTGATCGCCCGGATCGCAACAACGATCGCGGAGATCGTGGCGATCGGAACGATCGTCCGGAGCGTCCCGGCGAACGCCCGAGCGAGATCCGCCGTCCGGACTTTGCGCGCGAACCGTCGAGCGGCAGCAGCAATCCCTGACGTCTGGTCGTGTAGTCAAGCGGCCCCGCTTCTCCCTGTGAGACGCGGGGCCGTTTTCTTTTCCGCCTTCCATGGGATACACTCGCGGCGTGCGCCCCCACGCATCCATAGCGCGCGTAGCCATCACGCTGGTGGCCACGTTGGCGGTGTGCAGCCTTGCTGCAGCACGCCCTGACACGCGTGCCCCTCTCCACAGAACTCTGGATTCCCTGTTCTACGCGGGCCGCTACGACACGATGCGTACCATTCTGCCCGCGCTCATGCGCCAGGCGGAAATGCGCGGCGACTCCGCGGGCCTCGGCCGCCTGACGTTCCAGCGCGGCCGCGTGGAAATCACGCTCGGGCATCAGGCGGTCGCAAGCGACCTGCTCGATCGCTCGCTTCGCCTGTGCGAAGCCGCCCGCGACACCACCTTCCTCTTGCGCGCGCTCAACTTCAAAGGCTTCATCCTTCGCGACCAGGGTCATTTCGACGATGCGATGGCGCTGTTCGAGCGCGAGCGCACGCTCGGACAACTGGCGCACGACCCCTCCGGCGAAGGCAACGCCATCTTCAATCTCGCCAACAAGGAGATGAAGCGTGGCAACCTGGAAGCGGCGAAAGCGGGCGATTTCCGCGCCATGGAATTGTTCCGCAAGACCGGGGATCCGTACCAGATCGCGATCGGCACCAACGCGCTCGGGAACATCTATCGCTCCCTGGGGAAAGCCGACTCCTCGCGCATCTACCTGCATGAGACACTTCGCATCGGACGCGAGAACAGGTATCCGTTCCACGAGTTGTGGGCACTCAACAATGTGGGCGTTCTGGAGCGCGACCTCGGCAACTACGAGACAGCGGTTGAATGTTTTCGACAGGCGCTTGCGATCGGGCGGCGGATCGGCTTCGACCGCGGCATCGCACTCGCATCGATGAATCTCACCGGCAGCCTGGCGTATCTCGGCCGGGGCGATGAGGCCTTCGAGTTATTCGACGAGTGCCAGCGCGTGTGCCAGCGCGCAGGCTTCAGAGATCTGGAAGAAACCACCCTCGACGCCGCCGGCGAGCTCTACCAGGAATACGGACGTTATCGTGAAGCGGCAGCGAGCTTTCGCACCCTCCTCGGCCGCGAGTTCGTGTTCTGGAATGAGAAGCGGAGCTGGGCAGCCAGCGGCCTGGCCATGACACTGGCGGACATGGACAGCGTTCCGCAGGCGCTCGACGTGCTTGCGCCCTACGTGTCGCCGCGCGCGCAAACCACCAACCAGGTCGCGCAGGCGTACTGGGAGATGAACTACATTGAGCTCCTGCGCTTCGCGGGTCGCTACCAGGAAGCGCTCGACCGTGTGACCGTGTTGCGCGCGGAGCTCGACCGCACCGGCCGCACGGACATGGGTGTGGAAGCACGCCTCATGGAGAGCGATTGCCGGCTCCGGCTCGGCGATGCGCCGCACGCCGCCGAGGCCCTGGCGAGCGCGCTCGACTCCCTCGAGATAGCGCGCACAGACGTGGGACAGGCCGACTACCGCGAAGCGTACGGAGTGCACATCATGAGCAATGTGATCGACGGGTGCCGCGTGGCGCTCGCGTATCCGCATGACGCTCCGTGGAACGATCGCGTGCACAAATTCTACGACGCACTGCAGCGCTTCAAGACCCGCGCGCTGCTCGACCGCATCAAAGATCCACGCGGCAAGGAAGCACTGGCCGGCGTGAGGACGCAACCCATAACGGCGTCGACGTTGCAGGGTACGGTTCTTCGTCAGGATGAGCTCCTGCTCGACATGGTCGTGGGCGCAGAGCGCTCGTACATGTTTGCGGTTACAACTGACTCGTGCCGCGTGGTGACGCTGCCGGGCTGGCGTTCGGCGCTTCGCGAACAGGCCTATCTCTACGCCGACCTGCTATCTCAATCCAAAAACGACGCGGCCGACGAGCGCATCACCACGGCGCAGCGCACGCTGGGCGACGCGGTGTTGGGGCCGGTAAGCGATCTCGTTACGAAAGCGAAGCGCGTATTGGTTGCGCCCGACGGATTCTACGCTGCGATCCCATTTGGAACCCTGACGCCAGGAAGCAAGGAAATGCTGCTCCAATCGCGCGAGATCATCGAGGTGCCGTCGGCATCGGTGCTCGCGTGGTCTCGCCAAAGCACACTCGCCCCGCGCAAGGCGTCATCGATTATCGCGGTCGAGGGCGGATCCGGGGACGGCCTGGCGGGAGCGCACCGCGAGGTGAACGCGCTGCGAAAACGATATGCAAACGTGGACCTCGTCACGGCCCAGGCGGGTGTGCTCGACACGCTGGCTGCGCATGCGCAACCCAATCGCATCCTGCACATCGCCGCGCACGCGCGTGTGAGCGACCAATCCCCCTGGCAGTCGGGCTTTGTGCTCGACCCGGGAACCACCGAGCATTCGGTCGTGCCGCGCGGCGAAACCGTGTTGAGAGCGTGGGAGATTGCGCGAGCGCATCTCCCGTACGACATGGCGGTGCTCGCCGGATGCGAAACCGCGGCCGGTTGGCGCACCAGCGGCGAAGGTGTGCTCGGCCTGACATCCGCATTCTTGAGCGCCGGCGTTCCGGTGGTGGTGTCGAGCCGCTGGGCCGTGGACGACAAAGTCACCGCGGACCTGATGGGCTTTTTTTATGA
>DATEHD010000139.1:0-2592 GCA_035279765.1 Candidatus Krumholzibacteriia bacterium
AAGGGCGACTGGGTAACCGTCGATCAGATCATGTCGGAGCACAAGAATCACCGCTGGCCGGTGGTGAACGTGCTGCGCGACGGCATTGCGGCGCGCCACGAAGACCGCGAGACGCTGGAGAACGTGCTGCAGGAGTCGATCCTGCGCGAGATCCCGCGCCTCGAAAAGGGTCTCTCCATCATGGCTGCGCTCGGCGCCATTTCGCCGCTGCTCGGTCTGCTGGGAACGGTGACGGGCATGATCCGCACCTTCAACGTGATCACCGTGTACGGCACGGGCGATCCCAAGCTCATGTCGGGCGGTATCTCGGAAGCGCTGATCGCCACCAAGTGGGGTCTGTGCATTGCGGTGCCGACCATGCTGCTGCACGTGTTCCTGTCGCGCCGCGCCAACGCGGTGGTGAGCGACATGGAAGAGAAGGCCGTGGGTCTGACCAACGTGATTCAGAAGGAGCAGCGTCGTGGATCTGTGGCAGTCACTGCTTGATCTGGCGCGTGCCGGCGGCTGGGTGATGATTCCGCTGGGCGCGGTGTCCTTGCTCATGTGGACGCTGATTGCGGAGCGCATGATCACGTTTCGCCGGCTCACCGCGCGCGATCTCGGCATCCAGGATGCCGTGCACGCCGTGCAGGGCACTCCGGTGAATCACTTCGGACACGGAATGCGCGCAACGCTGGTGCGCAACTTCGCGCGCGAGCGAACCGGCGAAGCCGAGCTCGACAAACGCATCCTGGCCGAATGCGCCACCAAAATGCGCCCCGCGCTCGATCAGAACCTCGCCGTCATTGCGGCGTTGGGCTCGGTGGCGCCGCTTCTCGGGCTGCTCGGCACAGTGAGCGGCATGATTTCAACCTTCGGCGTGATCTCCGCCATCGGAACAGGCAACGCGCGTCCGCTGGCCGGGGGAATCTCGGAGGCATTGACGGCCACCGAAGCGGGACTGCTGGTGGCGATTCCGGGGCTCCTGCTCAGCGCATCGCTTTCGCGCCGGGCGCGCCGGCTCTCCACCCATCTCGATCAAACCATGTTGGTGCTCGAGCACCACGTGAAGTAGGGAATCGACATGATCAACATTCGCAAGACCATTCGCGGCGACGAAAAAGTCGAGATCAACGTGGTGTCGCTGATCGACGTCATGATGGTGCTGCTCATCTTCTTCGTGGCCACCACGTCGTTTGTGCGTGAGACCGGCATCGACGTGCAGCGTTCGACCGCCGCCACCGCGGAAGTGAAGGATCACGGCAGCATCATGATCGGCGTCTCATCCAACGGCGATATCTACATGGAAGGCAAGCGCGTCGACGTACGCCGTGTGCGCGGTCTTGTGGAGCGCGAGCTCGCGGGTGATCCCGATGCAGGCATCGTGGTCGTCGCCGATCGCGACAGCAAAACCGGTGACATCGTGAAGGTCATGGACCAGTGCCGTCTCGCGGGGGCCAAGAACGTGAGTCTCGCCGCCAAACGCGAATGGGAATCCTGAAACGCATGTTCGATCGCTTCCCGAAATGGATTTTCCCCGCGGGTGCGGTGGCGATCTGCGCCAATGTGGCGTTGCTCGGCACCGGACTGTTCCTCACCCATCACAAGGTCGTGCAGAAGCAGGACCTCCAGATGGGCGGCAGCGTCGCGCTCATGGACCTTGCCGATGAAAAGCCGCAGGAAGAACAGCAGGTCGCCGAGCCGCAGAAGCCGCAGGAGCAGCCGCAGCCCGATGTTTCGCCCGACGATCTCCTGAAGGACATCGACTTGAACTCCGAGCTGCAGGCACTCGGCAATATCGCCGGTGGCGTCTCCATCAATCTCGGCGGAGCCACCGACAACAACGCAAAGAAGGATCTCGTCTTCCAACAGTACGAGCTCGATCAGGCGCCGCGCGCCGTGGTGAAGATGCCGCCCGTGTATCCCTACAAGGCGCGCGAGTCGGGCATCGAGGGCGTGGTGCAGGTGAAGATCCTCGTGCGCGATGACGGCTCCGTCGGCGACATTCAGATCATGGATTCGCGTCCCAAGGATGTATTCGATGACGCCGTCATCAACGCGATCGAGAAATGGCGTTTTGAACCCGGCACCATCGGCGGCAAGAAAGTGACGGCGTGGGTCGTCACTTCACTCCACTTCAAGTTGAACCAGTGAGTGAACCCATGACCGGACGCAGACTGAGAATTCTGTTCGCCATCCTGGTCGCGCTCGCATCGCGGGCGCCGCTCGCGCTTGCTGACGCGGCCAAGGACGCCAAAGCGAATGCCAAGGCGACCGCGCCGGCGCCCGCGACCACTGCCAAGGGTGAAAAGCCCATTCAGACGCTGGAGGATCTGCCGCGCGACGCGCGCATGGCGCTCTTCGACGCGCAGGGGTTGATGGAGAAGGGCCAGAACGACAAGGCTGTCGACGTGCTGGCGAAATACGTGAAGGACCACGAGAAGAAAGACGACAACTTTCTCGTGCGCTACCAGTACGCGAGCATGCTCGTGCAGGTGGACAAGCGCGCGGAAGCGCTCAAGCAATATGAGCGCGCAGTCCAGCTCGAGCCGCGTTACGACGACGGCTGGCTGGGCCTGGGCGAGACGGCGTACGGGTTGGGTGATTTCAAAC
>DATEHD010000140.1:0-2351 GCA_035279765.1 Candidatus Krumholzibacteriia bacterium
CACCCGCGTGCCGGAAAATCTCGCGGGCGAATTCGAACCACGAACACGAGCCGGAGTTGGTGGCATGATACACGCCGCCGCGCACGCCGTGTTCGATCATGACGGCGATCTGGTGGGCGAGATCGACGCTGAATGTGGGAGTGAGCACTTCGTCGGTGACAACACGTGTGGCGGCGCCGGACTCCGCGCGCTTCATCATGGTCTCGACGAAGTTGGTGCCTTTGCCGCGGCAGGCGTTGAGTCCGTAGATGCCGCTGGTGCGAACGATGACGTGCTTGTCGCCCGCCGCGCGCACCGCCCATTCGCCGGCGAGCTTGCTGGAACCGTAGATGTTGAGAGGTCTCGGGAAATCACCTTCGAGATAGGGGGAGCGCTTCTCGCCGTCGAATACATAGTCGGTGCTGACATGAATCAGGCGGGCGCCGCAGGCTTCGGCCGCCATCGCGACGTTTCGAGCTCCGCCGGCGTTGGCGGCAAAAGCCGCCAGCGCGTCACGCTCGCAAGCCTCCACGTTGGTCATCGCCGCGCAATTGATCACCCAATCGGGCATTGCGGCATGAACCGCCTGCGTGACGGTCTGTTCGTCGCGGATATCGGCGCGCGCATGCTCGACGGGAATGACCTGGTGGGATGCGAGCGCGGCGGCCACATCGCTGCCGAGCTGACCGCTGATCCCGAAGACCGCGACCTTCATGGCCGTGGGTTTCCGCCTTGTTTCAAACTGAGGAAGAGGGTGTGTGCGGATTCGTGTCGCGAATCCGGCCGGCCAGAACCAGGCCCGCAATTCGTACCACATCGCCCACGAAAAATAAAGGGATGGTGAGCCAGTGGTACGGCCGGGCGTGGCGCGCGAAGAAGCGTCGCGAGCTGGCCAGCTTGCGGTTCGCTTTGCGCCGCGAAAGCTGGCCACCGGTGCTCGCCGAGATGCGGTGCCACACGTGCGCTGCGGGGGCGTAGCGAATCCGGAACCCGGCTGCGCGCGCACGCATGCAGAAATCAGCGTCCTCGAAATAGGCGCGGTAGCCCGGGTCGAGATCGCCGATTTTCTCGAACACCGCGCGGCGGGCGAGAAACGCACAGCCGGTCGCATAGTCGATGTCGTGCGCCGTGTCATACTGGCCGCGATCCATCTCACGGATGCCCGTGTGCTTGGCAGTGCCGCGCCACATCGAGATTTCGCCGCCCGCGAACCAGATCTGCTTTTCGGGCTCGGCGTAGTAGATCTTGGGCGCGGTGATGCCGACGGCCGGAACTTCGGTCATCGGCAGCAGCAGATGATCGACGAAATTCTCCGCCACCACCGTGTCGTTGTTGAGAAGCAGGATGAAATCCGCGCCCTCGGCGAGCGCGCGCCGAATGCCGACGTTGTTACCGGCCGCAAAGCCGAGGTTCTCCGCGTTTTCGATGACGGTGACGCGGTCGTGGTAGCGCCGGCGCACCGCTTCCGCGGTTCCGTCCTGGGACGCATTATCGACAAGGATGGTGCGCAGGTTGGGCGTGGTGACACCTTCGAGCGAACGAAGGCAGTCGAGCGTGAGGTCCCGTCCGTTCCAGGTGAGGACGATGATCGCGATGGAGGGAGCGGCGGCAGCGCGTTCGCGTTGCATGGGCGTCATTATAGAGTGCGCTCGCGCTGCCTGCCAAACGTTTCGGCTCTATTGACGCCCGTGCCCGCGGGCCCTAGGCTTGTGTCACATGCCGCGTTGCTCCATCATTGATCCATGAAGCCCCGCCTCCTTCTTGTCATTGTCGTTGCGCTCGTTCTGCTGGCCGCGGTGGCGGGGATGCGCCGCGTGGGCCCTCACGAGCAGGCGGTTCGTACCGGCCGCGACGGCTCGGCCGCGCAGATCTCGGGCGGGTGGCATTTCGTCGGCCCCGGCTCCCGGCTTGTGAAGTATCCGCGCGGCGACTGGACCACGCGCGCGCCCAAGTCAGGCACCACCACCGTCACGTTCTCGAACGGCGACACCCTCGGTGTTGCGTTCCAGTGCTCCCTCACGCTTCCCGACAAGTCCGCGCTTCCTTTGTACCAGGAGTTCTCGAAGGATTTTGAGCCGGCGGTGGCGAAGCTCGTCGCCTCCTCGGCCGAAATCGAAGCCGCGTCCTTGGATGACGGAACCCGTGACGTAGAGTTGGAACGTGCTGTGCGCGACCGTGTCGTCCAGGAGATGGGACGCTTCCATGTCGAAGTGAAGGACGTCACGCTCGTCCAAGGGGGGAGCTCGCCTCGTGACAAAGCAGCGCGCCTGTCGGCGCGCCGCCTCATCATCGTGGGCGTCGACGGCGGAGACTGGATGAACCTTCGTCCCCTCATCGACGCCGGCAAGCTTCCCAATTTCGCAAAGCTGGTG
>DATEHD010000141.1:0-2136 GCA_035279765.1 Candidatus Krumholzibacteriia bacterium
AGTTCGGCGAGCTCAATCGGTGGCACTTGCACGCACTCCCCGAGACCGAGTATCCGCTCGCGATCACCACGTATCTCGGCGCGGACGGACTGTCGGGCACCGGCCTTTCGCTGTACCGGGCGTTCGGAGGCCTGGGCACGCATGAGTTGACGGCACAGCTCACCGCCAGCTCGAGTGATGCCGAGTTGTTTGCCGGCGGCGGGAGACCCACCTTCCTGGGGCATCTGCTCAACTTCTGGCAGCTTACGCCGTCCACCTACATGCAGCTGGGCGGCACCTTCCTGTACGGAACGGAGCCGGATTCCGCGCTGCACACCACCGTGGGCGGGCTCGACTTCCGTTTTACCTGGAGACCGCCGGCGCGCGCGCTTTATAAAGAATGGACGACGCGAGCCGAGCTCCTGGCCTTGAAGAAGGAATACTCGGGGACGGGTCCGACACGCTTGGGCGGATATGTCAGCTCGACTTATCGCCTGAATCAGCGCTTTATTCTTGGCGCCCGCTACGACTACGTCGAATCACCCGACTTCGGCATCATCACACGACAGCTGATCCCTTCGCTCACCATGTGGCAGAGCGAATGGGTCTTTCTCCGCGCGCAATACCAGTGGCAGCGAATCGCCGGAACTCCGGACGATCACCAGATCGCGCTTCAGGCGGTTTGGGCCATTGGTCCACACAAACACGAGACGTACTGACATGCTAGCGATACTCATTCCAATTCTGCTCACGCTGCCGGGAGCGGGGCACACCCCCGCTCCGGCCGCTCCCGTCAAAGTCGTCACGTCGCTTACGACGTACGCCTCGATCGCGCGAGAAATCGTCGGCGACCGCGGCCGCGTGAGCTCGATCGCCGTCGGCGACGAGAACCCCCACTATGTGCAGCCGAAGCCGAGCTTCGTGCCGACGCTGGCGCAGGCCGATCTGTTCGTGACGACCGGCCTCGACCTCGAGCTGTGGGTGCCGGCGTTGCTCGACAAGGCGAACAATCCGCGCATTGTGGAAGGGGGCGCCGGATACGTGGCCGCCTATCAAGGACTGCCGCTGCTCGACATCCCGGCGAACCTGTCGCGCTCGCAAGGCGACATCCACGTGTACGGCAACCCGCACATCTGGACCGACCCCCTCAACGCCGTGCTGATCGCGCGCAACATTCTTCGCGGCTTGAAGCGCGTCGCGCCGGATGACGCCGATTATTTCACGGCGCGCGAGAAGGACTTCGAGACGCGCATCTACAAGGCATTGTTCGGGGACGAGCTGGTGACGATGCTCGGGGGCGAAACGCTGGCCGATCTGGATCGTCAGGGGAAGCTCTTCACGTTCCTGGGCCAGCAAAAGTACCAGGGCGCGCCGCTCATGAATCATCTGGGTGGCTGGCTCAAGCGGGGTATGCCGTTCCGGGGCAAGATTGTCGCATGCTACCACAAGGAATGGGACTACTTCTCGCGCGAGTTCCAGCTGAACTGCTTCGATTACATCGAGCCCAAGCCCGGCATTCCGCCCACACCGCGGCACGTACAGGAGATCATCACCGAGATGAAGAATCGCCACGTTGCGGTGCTGCTGTCCACGAACTACTACGACCGCAATCAGGTGGTCGAGGTCGCGCAGCGCACCGATGCCAAGGCGGTCATCGTGCCCTCCAACACGGGTGGTTCCGGTGGTCCCGCGACCTACTTCGATCTCATGAACCTCTGGGTCTCTGAGTTGTCCCAGGCGTTCGGCGGCGCCACGGGGGTGCCATGAGCGGTTTTCAGCTGATGCTGCCACCGTTCATGGCCTGCATGATCCTGGTGGCAATGCTCTCATACTTGGGCCTCCACGTCATTGCGCGGGAGGTAATTTTCGTCGACCTGTCGCTGGCGCAGATGGCGGCACTGGGGAGTCTATCGGCGCTGCTGTTTCATATCGCTCCTGAAGACTGGAAGACCTACCTCTTCGCGCTGCTCGCCACCGCGATCGGCGCGTTTCTGTTCGCGCTGTCGCGCACCTCGAAACACAACAGCCGCGTGCCACAGGAAGCATTCATCGGTATCGTGTATGTCGTTGCGTCCGCCGCCGCCGTGCTCGTCGCGAACAAAGTGCCCGGGGGCGGAGAGGCGGTGGAAAAGACACTCGTCGGAAGCTTACTCTGGG
>DATEHD010000142.1:0-3407 GCA_035279765.1 Candidatus Krumholzibacteriia bacterium
ATCCCGGCCTGGCGGGCGTTGTCGCGGCGGGCTCCTGCGCACCCGCCGCGGCCGGCATGAGAATGCACATGAGTGCTGTCGCGATGCACGCACGCGCGGCAGTAGAAAATCGACGTGGCACGGCTGTCATGATTTCAATTCCTCGTGACGGATCGAGGTTGAGAACAACGATGTCGCGCATCGCATGGGACACCCCCTGGCAACCGTTGAGGGATGCTAGCACCTGAGAGTCCCGCGCGACCAGAGTTGAGCACCCGGCTCATCGCCGAAAGCGCGCGGCGTGCCTTGTTTGGCCTGCTCCACACGTAGTAGACTTGTAGCCAACGCGAGAGCCCAGAGTCTTACGTGTTCCCATCTCGTCGTCGACACCCTGGCGTCGGCCCGGTGCCCACGCATACATCCGCGGTTACCGACACCGCACATGCCGAACTCGGAGGACATCCCATGCGGGACCGTCTTGCGTTTTGTTCGTTGGCGCTTTTCTCTCTTCTCTCCTCCACGACAGCATTCGCAGTGTGGACACCCGATGGGGTAGCCGTCTCGACCGCCGTGAAAGATCAGTGGGTGCCGACAAGTGTTTCCGACGGCGCCGGGGGCGCGATCGTCACCTGGCAGGATTTTCGAAGCGGCACCGATTGGGACATCTATGTGCAGCGTGTGAATGCCGCGGGTGTGGTGCAGTGGGCCGCGAACGGAGTGCCCATCTGTACGGCGGACCATGACCAGCTCACCCCCACGATCACGTCGGACGGTGCCGGGGGCGCGATTGTCACCTGGCACGACGCCCGGACGTTCCCGGCCGGTGCGCCGATCAGCATCTACGCGCAGCGCGTGAATGCGTCCGGTGTTGCACAGTGGACCGCGAATGGAGTGTCGCTGTGCACCACGGTGAACAACCGTGTTGATCCCACGATCACGGGAGACGGTGCGGGGGGCGCCATCGTCACGTGGGAGGACTATCGGAGTGGGGGTGCGAACTCCGACATTTACGCGCAGCGTGTGAACGCTTCCGGCGTGGTGCAATGGAGCGCGAACGGAGTGGTACTGTGTGCGGCCGCGACTGACCAGCTGGGCCCCATGATCATCTCGGACAATGCCGGCGGTGCGATCGTCGCCTGGTACGACCTTCGCAACGGCATCGACGATGATATCTACGCACAGCGTGTGAACAACCTGGGAGCGGTCGTGTGGATTCCCAACGGCGTGGCAGTGTGCGCCGCCGCGGGTTCGCAGTTTTTGCCAACGCTCGCTTCTGACGCTGCCAATGGCGCGATCATCACCTGGGAGGATCTGCGCAGCGGGAACTACGACGTCTATGCGCAGCGCGTGAGTGCTGCCGGAGCGACATTGTGGACCGCGAACGGAGTGGGACTCTGCACCGCCGTGGATTCCCAGGGTGTCCCCACGATCGTCTCGGATGGCGTCGGCGGTGCGATCGTCACCTGGTACGATTCTCGAAGCGGCATCGACACCGACATCTACGCGCAGCGAATGAACGCTGCCGGCGTGGTGCAGTGGACCGCGAACGGCGTGGCGCTTTGTACCGCAGCGGCGAATCAGTTTAACCCGGCAATCGTCCCGGACACGTTTGGCGGCGCGATCGTCACCTGGCGGGATCGCCGAAGCGGCACGAGCTACGACATGTACGCGCAGCGGGTGAACGGGTCGGGTGTGGCACAGTGGATCGCGAACGGAGTCCCCCTCTGCACCGCCGTGGGTGATCAGTCCAACTACACGATCATCTCCGACGGCGCGGCCGGCGCGATCGTTGCCTGGGAGGACCAACGCGGGAGCGACCACGACGTCTACGCGCAACAGGTGAGCGCCGGCGGCGTCGTGGGCCAACCCCCGACGGCGGTGGGCGACACGCCATCCATCGCAGCACTCACCGTGCTCGCCAACAGCCCGAATCCATTCAGTGCGACGACGGAGTTGGAAATCGGACTGCGAACCGCGTCAGATATTCACGTTGAGATCTTCGACGTGTTGGGCCGGCGCGTGAACACGCTCGATGTCAAAGAGGCGAATGCGGGCTGGCAACGCGTACCGTTCTCGGGCCACGACGCCAACGGCCACGCGCTCGCGAGCGGCGTGTACTTCTATCGCGTGCACGCCAACGGCGCAACGGTTACGCGCAAGATGGTGATTACGCGCTAGGAGCTGCTAGTGCGTGACGACGAACTTGCGCGTGAGTGAACCGGCCCGTGTCTCCATCTTGAGGAAGTAGACACCGCTCGGAAGGTTGGTCGCGGCGAGATCCGTGTGGCTCCAACCTTGCGGGCGGGAGCTCTCGAGCACGGTGTTCACGAGCCGCCCCGTCACGTCATACACACGAATCGATACCGGCCCCGCGTCATCCAGCGAGAAGTCCACGCGCGATACGTCGGATACGGGATTGGGCGCGGGCGCCGCCATGAACATCGGAGTTCGCGCCGGACGTTCGGTCACCGGCGTCAGGGTCTCGTTGCACATGTGGAGTCGCAAGTCGATGAGCGCACTGCCGGCGGCGTTTCCAATGGATTCGGCGTCTCGCACCTGGACGACTCCGTAGCTCGTATAGGGAAGGCCCATCAGGTCACCCCAGTAGCGTACCTGGTTCACAAGTTGGTACTCGATCGCGATGTCGTAGTCGGCGCCCGACTGGAGCGTCGCGGCCAGCGGGATGTCGTGCCAGCGCATTCCCGCCGCCGCACTCGTAATCGTGGCCTCCGCGATGGGAACAGAGGTGCGCGTGTTGCCGGATGCTTCGTAAATCCTGGCGATAATCGGCTGTCCCGCCGGAACGTCGGCCCTCCACCCGATACCGTCGACATTTTCCTGCGCGAGCATGGTCACGAACGCACCCAATTCCTCGTAGGACGAACTCATCGAGAGTGGCGGCGGATCCGGAAACCCAAGTTTTGCGAGGTGAAACACGCCGCCGCCAAGCTTGTCCTCCCAGCGGGCGCGGTAATGCGGCAGTACGATGTTGGCGCCGGCGCCGGCCACCTCGGAAGTGACCACCTGCAACGCACCGACCGCATAGGGCTCGGTGAAGGTGGTCTCGTCCCACCACGGAAATGCGTTGTTGTCACCATAGGTGATGGCAATGTCGTAGTCGCGGCCTTCGACGAGCTGACAACTGACGGGCACGTCGTGCCATTGCAGTCCTGACGACGCAACGGTGTAGGTTCCGATCGCGATCTGCGCTCCACGTGTGCTTCCGGTTGCCGCGTAGACGCGCGCTGTTAGAGTCTGGCCGGCCACGAGATTCGCTTCGAAGCCGAACGAGGACAACCACCCCGTGCTCAGCATATGGACGTAGATGCCGCGTTCCTCGAAGTCGTTCATTTTGCTGTAGGGCGCGGCACCGGGCCCGCCGAGGTCGGTCAGCGTGGCCGATGCAGATACGGCGCTGCCGATTACCT
>DATEHD010000143.1:0-2149 GCA_035279765.1 Candidatus Krumholzibacteriia bacterium
CCGAAATGGAGATCAGCGCTGAAGGTGTCGGTCCAGAACTGCGACGCCGCCTGGCGGTCATCGAAGAAAACGTCCGCGTCCGCGGCAAAGAGCACCGCGCCGTTGAGTCCCGTCGAAACGATTTTGTACGCCGTGGCCAGCTTGAGCATCGGGTAGATGAACTCGTTGGTGCCCGTGCTCCAGCTCAGGTACGTGCCTGTCGCGTCCTGGAGCTTGGCGCCCACCGAAAGGTGCGGGGTCAGAAAATCGCGGTGCAGGTATCCAAGGTCGATGCCGATCCCCATGCTCGACTCGCCCGCGATCGCGTCCTGGTAGATCAGCTTGAGCGTACCGCCCACGCTGCCCTTGCTGGTCTCGATGGCGAAGCTGCCCAGTCCCGCGAAGCTGTTGTCCGATTCGCGTGGAATGCTCCCGTAGGCGTCGGGATAGATCAGCCGTCCGTCGGGAGCGATGAAGTAGTCCGGCGATCCGTCGCCGTTGTTATCGGGGCCGGGTTTGAGATTGTTGGTGATGGGCTGGTCGGGTACGCCCAGGTGAATGAGCCCGATGCCGAAGGCGGGCTTGCGCTCCGGATCGAGCAGCTTCGTCGGCTGCACGTAGGAGCCGAAGTTGTAGTTCACGAGATCCCCGAACTGCTCGGCGTGCATGGCCAGCGCCTGCCGCTTCTGGATGCCCGCGATGCCGGCCGGGTTCCAGTACACCGCGGACGCATCGTCCGCCACTGCTCCGAACGCCCCACCCATGCCCAGTGCGCGCGCACCGGCGCCCAGCGCCATGAACTCGCCGGCCAGGCGGGTGGCTCCAGCGGGGGTCGCAATGATTACAGGAAGCAACAGGACCAGTCCGGCGATACGAATCCGCATGGTCTTCCTTGGCAACGGGGTCGGGGAGGTATTACGCAACTTCATGGATAAACAGGGGGAGCTTGCCAGATTATACCGGTTTCGTCGACCGCGGACAAAGCTCGAAAATTGCCCTCGCGCCGGCGGCCGGCCGCTAGGCCAGGCCGAATTCCTTGATCTTTCTGTATAGCGTTCGCTCCGAGATACCCAGGTAATCCGCCGCCCGGCGCCGATTCCCTGCCGCGCGAGTGAGCGCTTCGCGCACTGCCGCGCGCTCGAGCTGGTTCAAGCTCAGCGTCCGGTCGGTGGTGTCGGCGGTATCCGTGCGCACCTCGCGCATGCTGTCGAACGGCCGGGACTCACCCGCGAAGCGGGTGCCATCCTGGCGCAACACGTGCAAAATTTCCCGCACATCTCGATGGAGCGCAAGAATGGCGCCGTAAAGCATTTCGCGCTCCGCGTCGTCACGGCCTCGTCCGAGATGAACAGGAAAAAGCGACGCAGCGTTCGTCGCGTCGTCACCCAGATGCGCGTCGACAAGCGTGCGTGTGATGCGCGGCACCGGCGAGAGCACCACCAGCGTCTCCACCACGTTTCTCAACTCGCGAATATTCCCCGGCCACGAGTGTTCGACGAGGCGTTTCATCGCGTCGGGTTCGACGCCGCGCACCGACTTGTGGTGCGTGTGATTGGCCTGGTTCAGAAAGTGCTGCACAAGGAGCGGGATGTCGTCGCGGCGTTCGCGCAGCGGCGGCAGGTAGAGGCTCACGCCCTTCAGCCGGTAATAGAGATCCTGCCGGAAGGCACCGTCGCGCACGGACTCGGCGAGATTGCGATTGGTCGCGGCCACCACGCGCACATTCACCTTGAAGCTCGCCACGCCGCCGACACGCATCACTTCGCCCGATTCCAGAGCGCGCAACAGACGCACCTGCATGTTGGGGCTCATCTCCCCCACTTCGTCGAGGAAGACCGTGCCCGTATTGGCGCGCTCGAACAATCCCGCGCGCCGCGCCACCGCACCCGTGAACGATCCCTTTTCGTGACCGAAGAGCTCGCTCTCCAGCACACCTTCGGCAAGCGCGCCGCAGTTGATGGCTTCGAACGGATGATCACGCCGCGAGCTATGGGCGTGAATCGCGCGTGCGATCACGTCCTTGCCGGTGCCACTCTCGCCCTGGATCAGGATGGGCACTTCGGTGGGTGCGACCAGGAGCACGGAGGCGAGCAATTCTTCGAGGGCAGGATTGCGGCCGATGATGCCGGCGCGCGACTTGAGCGCCACCATGGCCAGCCGTTGCTCGAGG
>DATEHD010000144.1:0-2197 GCA_035279765.1 Candidatus Krumholzibacteriia bacterium
TGCTCAGGATGGTCGACGTCAGATAGAGCGTGCGGATGGATGGCCAGGTGACGTATTTGAATTTCTGCCACGCGCTGGCACCGTCGACGCTCGACGCCTCGTAGAGCTCACGCGGGATCGCCAGCCGGCCGGCGATCAGGATCAGCGTCCAGAAGGGCAGCGCCTTCCAGATGTGCACCACCATCGCCATGGTGAGCCCGAGCTTGGGATCGTTGAGCCAGTTCGGCCCGTCCAGCCCCGTGAGCCGGAACCAGACGGAGTTGATCAGGCCCCACTCGGGATTCAGCATGAAGCGGATCGAGAAGATCGTCGGGATCGCCGGCACCGCCCACGGGATGATGAAGATCACCGAGAGCCAGCGGATCCACGCGCGCTCGTTGACGAAGAAACCGGAGAGGAAGAGCGCGATCGCGAACTTCAGGTTCACCGCGACCAGCAGAAAGATGATGGTGTTCACCACGGTGCGGAAGAACACCGGGTCGTCGAACAGCGTGACGTAGCTCTGCGGATGGCGCGCGAGCCACAGGCCGTACGTCACCGGGTACAGCACGAACACCAGGAACACGAGGATGTAGGGCGCGAGCATGATCACGCCCCACGTCTGCCACGACGAGCGCTTGCGTTGCGGGGAAATCGGGGTCAGAGCCCGATTTCCTCCCGGTAGTGCGACGGCGGCCATTACGGGGTCGCCCCCCTGTTAAGGGGGGTGGCGCGAAGCGCCGGGGGGTTTTCGCTTTTCAAAAACCAACCCCCCGTTCGCCTTCGGCTCACGCCCCCCTTAACAGGGGGGCGGCAGGAAAAACCCACGACTACCTCAACCAGCCACCTGCTTGATGCGCGCGATCATCTCGTCGACCGCCTTCTCCACCGGCCACTTCTCGGCCGCAACGCGGTTCATCGCCTTGGCCCAGACGTTCTCGTTGTTGAGGATGGTGAACTTGTAGTTCTTGGTGAACTCGAAGTTGACCACGCCGGCGGAGAACTGCTGGTGCACGATCTTGCGGTGCGGGTCGTTGGTCCAGAACTCGCGCGCGACGCCGGCCTTGGTCACCGGGTACCAGCGGCCGAGCGCGCCCTCGACGTACGGCGTGAGGTTCTCGTCCTGCATCATGAACTGCACGAATTCCTTGGCGCGCTTCTTGTTCTTCGCGCTCGCGAAGATCACGCCGACCTTCACCGCCTGGCGGTACTGCATCGGCTTGCCGTCGGGCTTGTTCGGGAAGGCGCCAGTGGCGATGAGTTCGTAGTAGTTCTTCTTCGCTTGCGCGCGCTCCTCGGCGGTGAGCTTTTCATTGTTCGCGTCGTCGAGCCACTTGGAAGCGATCGAGATGGTCGCGTTGTGCGTCATCATGATCTGCTTGTTGTGGAAGTTGACGTTGTTGTCCGGGTCCTTCCAGTTCACCGCCGACGGCGGCGTGCAGCCCTTGCCGATGGTGTCGACGTAGTCGTGCATCGAGGCGACGAGCCCCTTCTTCACTTCCGGCCGGTCGACCATCAGCTTGCCGCTGTCGTCGACCAGCTTGACGTTGTACGCGTCCATGAACGTGAGGTAGGAGAAGAACGAGTCGCTCGAGTCGACGCCCATCGGGCTACCGACCGAGTAAATGCGCTTGCCGCTCTTCTTGCGATAGCCCGCCTGCGCCTTGCTGCACCAGAAGTCCCAGTAGCCCTTCCAGTCCTTCGGCAGGTCCGATTCCTTGTAGCCCGCCTCCGCCAGCATGTCCTTCCAGTACTGGATGTGCATCGTCTGCCGCTTGGTCGGGAACGCGTAGTAGGCGCGCTTCTTCGCCTTGTCGTTGTACAGGTACGTGGTCTCGAGCGTGTTCGGCATGAACTTGTCCTTCATCGGCGCGAGGATGTCCGAGAGATCCTCGAGCTGACCCTCGAACGCCCACTTGCCCGCCACCTGGAAGTCGAACACGTCGCCGTACGCGACGTCGGGCGGCGTGCCGGAGTCGAGCGCCGCGACGGCCTTCGGCACCGATTCCTGCGGCGAGTAGCGCGAGAGCTCCACCTTGACGCCGGTCTTCTGCTGGAACTTGGCGATCATGTCGTCGAGCGCCTTGTCCTCCTGTGGATAGAAACCTTTCGTCCAGTACACCACCAGCGTTTCCTGCGCTGCCACCGGCGCTGCGAACGCGCAACACAGCGCTGCCGCAGTAAGCAATCGAAGCAACATGGGACGAGCTCCTCCTCT
>DATEHD010000145.1:0-2703 GCA_035279765.1 Candidatus Krumholzibacteriia bacterium
ATGGGTGGTTATGAATTACGAGCGAGGGGGTTCGGGCATCGACCCGCGAAGGAATCCGCAGCCCGCTATGAATGGGCATTCCCCGGGCGAGGATCTGACTGAGCGGGCGATGCCCGCCCCCGAGCGAGCCTTGCGAAGTGATCGCTGGGCCGGAGGGACACATCGGTCCTATACAGCGCGGCAGCCGACTGAAGCGGTCGCGGGGCCCGCAATGACACATCGGCCTGACTTCATAGGGCCAAAGATTCTCACCAACTTCCTGATCACTCGACGGTAGTAAGTGCGGATGTGACGGGTGGCGGGACCGGGGCTCGAGGAATAAATGATGTGGCTGGCTGTCGCACGTGGTCCATCGAGTTCTGGCCCCCCGCTCTCCCGTCGCTCCGCCGCGAAATCCGAACGGGACTCCTGCGCCAGCCGGACCATGCAAGCCGGCTGGCGTTCATGCTTGCAGTCGTTTCAGCCCCCGATTTACTCTCGGCTGAACATTCGTTTTCCATCGATCACAGCGGGGGCACGGCCGTTCGGGAGGGAGGTCCGATGGGAATCAACTACGTCGCAGTTCTAGTGGCCGCGCTGTCCGGTTTCGCGGTCGGGGCCATCTGGTACGGCCCGCTGTTCGGCAGGCAATGGATGCTCGTCGCCGGCCCCGGGAGCGAAGGGCAGCCCCGGTTCAACGTTCCCGGAATTTACGCTCTCACGTTTGTCCTGAGCCTCCTGGCCGCGCTCATCATGGCGATGGTCATGCAGCAGGTGCACGCGACGGATGCGATGGCGGGAGCGAAGACAGGCTTTCTGCTGTGGCTCGGTTTCATTCTAACCGTGCGCGTGACCGAAGCCCTCTTCAATGGGACCAACATGCGCCTGGTGATGATCGATGCCGGCTACCGCCTGGTCTGGGCGGTTGTCATGGGCGTCATCATCGGCGTGTGGCACTAATTCATCTCTTGCAGTGCGCTTGTCGAAGGCGATAAGGGCGCCGTCGACGATGAGCTTCTTCACATCACTCCAGTGCAGCCAGTGCGGTCGCCGTCTCGACACGGCGGGGCTGCATCACCTTTGCCCCGATTGCAAGCGTCCGCTCCTCGCTCGCTATGATCTCGAAGCCGCGGGCAACGCCATCTCGCGCGACGCATCCGAGCTGGCGCGGCGCGCGCGCAACGTGTGGCGCTTTTCCGAGCTGCAACCCGTCGCTGATGCGCGCTATCGCCTCACCCTGGGCGAGGGCGGGACGCCGCTTGTCAACGCGGAGCGCCTGCGCCGCAAACTCGATTGGCGCGGCGCGCTCTATATAAAAGACGAAAGCATGAACCCGACGGCGTCGTTCAAGGCGCGCGGGATGGCGGTGGCGATTTCGCGCGCGGCCGAGCTGGGTGTGCGCGCCGTCACCGTGCCGTCGGCCGGGAATGCGGCGTGCGCCATGTCGGCGTATGCAGCCCGCGCGGGTCTCGAGGCGCACGTCTACATGCCCGGTGATGTGCCCGCCAATTTCATTGCACAGTGCCGCACGCTGGGCGCCACCGTCCATCTCATCGACGGTCTCATCACCGATTGCGGGCGCGCCTCCATGGAGGATGCGGAGCGTTTCGGTCGTTTCGATGTATCAACGCTGAAAGAGCCCTATCGCCTGGAAGGGAAGAAGACGCTGGGCTACGAGCTCGCCGAGCAGATGAAGTGGACGCTCCCCGACGTGATCATTTATCCGACCGGGGGCGGCACGGGGCTGGTCGGCATGTGGAAAGCGTTCGACGAAATGGAAAGCATGGGATGGATCGACGCCAAACGGCCGCGCATGGTGAGCGTCCAGTCCACCGGTTGCGCGCCCATCGTGCGCGCGTTCGACGGCGGCGACAAGACGGCGACGCCGTGGGAAGGCGCCAAAACCGTGGCGGACGGACTGCGTGTCCCCGCGGCGGTGGGCGACATTTTGATGCTCGATGCCATCCGCAAGTCCAACGGCACCGCGATTGCCGTGAGCGACGAAGAGCTCATGGCGGGCGCGGACACCATGGCGCGGAGCGAAGGCATTCTGGCGGCTCCGGAAGGCGGCGCCACCGTGGCGGCCTTCAATGTGTTGCGCGAGCGCGGCTGGATCAACGAAAGCGATCGTGTGGTGCTTTTCAACACCGGAAATGCGCTTTCCTATGCGCACCTGTGGGCGCGCGACAATGAAGCCCGCAGCGTGGAGCCGCGTCGCGCATGAAGCCCCCGGTCGCCAAAAAGATTCCGCACGAAACCGTGCTGCACGACCATACCCGCGTCGATGAATTCTTCTGGCTTCGCCACCGCGAAGATCCCGACGTCGTCGCCTACCTGGAAGCCGAAAACGCGTTCGCCGCCGCATCCTTCGAGAGAACCACGCCGGAGCGCGACACGATTTATCGCGAAATGGTGGCCCGCATCCAGGAAACCGACTCATCGGTGCCGGTGGCGCGGGGTGAATATCGTTATTACGTGCGCACCGAGAAAGACCGCCAGTACGAGATCTTCTGCCGCCGCCACGGCGACGATGCACCGGAAGAAATCCTTCTCGACGAAAACGCAATGGCGGCCGGGCACTCGTATTTTCACGTGGGCGTGCGCGAGGTGAGCCCGGACCACCGCCTGCTTGCGTACACGGTGGACACGAGCGGCGGAGAAACGTACCAGATCTTCGTCATGGACATCGCCACGAAGCGCATTGTCGATGGCCCCATCGAGGGT
>DATEHD010000146.1:0-12321 GCA_035279765.1 Candidatus Krumholzibacteriia bacterium
CCCGGGGGCCGGCGATGGATGCGGCGACGCTCGTCGTCGGCACGCGCGCGGAGCCGAAGACACTCAATCCCATCGCCATTACCGCGTCCGAGAGCCAGCAGATTGCCGCGCTGTTGTTTCAGAAGCTGCTCGAAGAGCAGGACGACTTCATGTCGTTCAAGCCGCAGCTGGCTCGCTCGTGGTCGTTCAGTGCCGACAGTCTCGATGTGACGTTCGTGCTGCGCGACGACGCGCGCTGGTCGGATGGCGAGCCGGTCACGGCCTCCGATGTGCGCTTCACATGGCAGGTGGAGACCGATACCACCGTGGCGTGGCCCAGCGCCAGCATCAAGGAACACATTCGAGACGTCGAGGTGAAAGACGCACACACGGTGGTGTTTCATTTCGACAAGCGTTCGCTCTATCAATTGATGGACGCCAACGACGGCGTCATTCTTCCCGGGCACCTGCTCGCGTCCATTGCGCGCCACGACCTCAAGACGGCGCCTTTCGGCCGCGCGCCCGTGGGAAACGGTCCCTACGTGCTCAGCCGCTGGGACGCCGGCCAGCTCATCGAGCTTTCCCGCAACGCGAAATACGCGGGCACCGCGCCGCGCATCGAGCGCGTCGTGGTGAAATTTGTGCCCGACGCGGTGACGCTGGTAGCACAGCTCCAGGCCGGGGAGATCGACCTGCTCGAATCGGTGCAGGCAGCGGATCTTGCAGGCATCAAGGCCAAACGCGACGACGTGCAGATTCTCGATGCGCCGTCGCGACGCATGACTTTTGTCGCGTGGAACGGAGCGCGCGCACCCTTCGACAATGTCGCCGTGCGCACCGCCATGACGGCCGGCATCGACAGGCGCGCCATCATCGAGAATGTGTGGGGTGGTCGCGCGAAGGAATGCACGAGTCCGATCGTGCCGCTTTTGTGGGCGTACGACCCTTCGATCAAGGCCGTCAAGTATGACGCGAAGGGCGCGCGCGAAGCGCTCGAGAAGCTGGGCTGGCGCGACCGCAACGGCGACGGTGTCCTCGATCGCGACCGGAAACCGTTCGAATTCGAGCTCCTCGTGAACGACGCGCAGAATCGCGTCGACATTGCCACCATGATCCAGGCGCAGCTCAAGAAGAGCGGCGTGAAGGTGAACGTGCGCGTGATGGAGTATGGCGCCTACATCGATCGTATCCTGGCGATGGATTACGATGCGGCGGTGGTGGAGTGGAAGGTGCAGACCAAGGTGGATCTCACGCAGCTGTTTGCCACCAGCGCCAAACGTCCGTCGGGCTACAACTTCATCGGCTATTCCAACGCTCGTGTGGACGGACTCATCGGCCAGGCGCTGGCCGAGCGCGACATGAAGAGAGCCAGGCAGCTGTGGAGCGAAGCACAGCGCGCCATCTATAACGATCAGCCGTATACCTTCATCGCCGTTCCGGACGAGCTGACCGCTGTCGACGATCGCTTCTGCAACCTGAAGCCCAGCCCGATAAGCATCTTCGCTCACATCACGGATTGGCGCGTCTGTCACTGAGTGGTGGCGAGGAGCGCGTCGTCGCGAGTCGCGACGAATCACTTTCGTCCGTGCGCCACAATCATATCGCCGCGGCGTTCGAGAAGCACGCGATCGTGGCCCAGGGCGCGCACGGCGCCCTCGACGCGGCAGATGGTGCGTGCGCGTCCGGCGCGTGTGACGGCGATTCCCAACCGGTACGGTTGACCCGTCGGATTCACGTGCACGGTCGTTACCAGCTCGAGCGTGGCTTCCGGCGCGATATTGAGCTCGCGCACAGATGCGCCGCACGTGGCGCAGACCGGGTCGTGCTGCAGCGTCAGGTGGCCGTTCGTACAATTCCATGCTTTCAGGCTGCGGCGCATTAATTCTCCACGATGAAAACGTAGGTGTCGGGCGCCACTCCGCCGGCGCTCTGCACGAGCGCCACACGCGCCCCCGGATGCTGCCGGGCACCGGCGTTGCCGCCCAGCTGTGCATGGATCTCCGCCATCGAGGTCAGACCGCACACGCCGATCGGATGCCCGCGCGCCTTCATGCCACCCGATGGATTGACGGCGATGCGTCCCTGCGGAGCGAGCTCCTGCGCAGACAGCGCGCGCCACGCATCACCGTAGGGAAAAAATCCCATCGCTTCGAGATTCATGAGCTCGAAGGGAGCAAACGCGTCGTGAATCTCGACGACGTCGATATCGGCACGGTTGCGTCGCGCGTGCCCAAATGCAAGGTGGCTCGCCTGCGTCGCAGCCATAAAATGACCCGGGTGCCGGCGGTTCTGAAAGCGCGCGCTGTCGCGCGCGTATCCCCAGCCGGTGAGTCGCAGCGGAGCCGAAGCCGAAGAAGATGCGGTCAGCACGCACGCGGCAGCTCCGTCCGACATGGGTGCGCAGTGCAGTCGCCGTAGTGGATCCGCGACGACAGGGCTCTCGCGCACCTCGGCGGCGGTCACGGCGCGGCGAAACTGCGCGTCGGGGTTGTGCACGGCGTTCGCATGATTCTTGATCGCCACGCCGTCGAAGGCGGAAGCGGGCACGCGGTAGGCATCGACGTACGCGCGCACCGCGAGCGCCGCGAGAGAGGGCAGGGTGGCGCCGTGCGCGTTCTCGATCGCGTCCGACACGCGCGGGGCGAGCAGTCCGGCCGCGGTGCCCGCGTCGAGATGCATCATTTTTTCGCAGCCCACCACGAGCACGTCGCCGTCGGTCCCGGCGCAGCGCTCGATGCCGTTCTTCAGCGCTTCGCCGCCGGTGCGGAAGGGCCCGTGAACGGGCGCATCGTCGATGCCACACGCGCGGAGCGCATCGCGGACGAGCGCGGTGGCATCCGTGATTCCGCACAGCTCGCGCGGTGCAAAGGATGACAGACACACCGCCGCCACCGACGACGAGCCGCTCGCGGTCAGCGCCGCCCGCACCGCCTGCGCGAGAAGCTCCGCGTAGCCGGCTTCGTGGCGGCCGATGCGGGTCATCACCGCCGATTTGATCTTGATTTCACGCACGGTTTGAGGATATAAAGGCGCGGATTTCCCGTCAACGAAAGCGCCTCCCGGAAGCTTCTTCTGTAAATGATCCATCGCGTTGCCATTGTCGCCCTGATCGCCGGACTCTCGGCACAGGTGCTCAAAGTCCTGATCGAGCTCCTCCGTACCGGGCGGCTCAACCCGCTGCGCTTCTTCGACAACGGCGGCATGCCATCGTCGCATACCGCGATGGTTACCGCGCTGACGATCGGCGTGGCGCGCGACGCCGGCTTCGGCTCGGCGCTGTTCGCCATGACCCTCCTGTTCAGCCTCTACTTCGTCTTCGAAGCGGCGGGCCTGCGCATGGAAGTGGGGAACCAGGCCCGCCTCCTGAATGACCTCGTCGACGAGCTCCGGCACACCCACCACCTCGACCGCGACCGCCTCAAAGAGCTTGTCGGCCACACCTGGGGCGAAGTCTTTGGTGGCCTGCTCTACGGCGCTCTCGTCGCAGCAGTTGCCAGCTTCTAGCGTTCCCAGGCGGGGCTTGTCTGGCCGCCGGGCGGCCCCTATATTGAGGTGGGGCCGCGAGGCTCCAACCCCACACAACCCTGAAACCCATGAAACGGTCGAATCGAGTTGTCGTCGCCGTGGCCCTGCTCACGGCGCTGACGGGTGCCTCCTGCGGGTCCAATGATCCGGCGCGGGTGGATCGCCCGCCCGTGGTGAATTCCTATTCACCCACCAGCCGTGCCCTCAACGCCTTCGTCGGCGACACCCTTCGCTTCCAGATCAACGCTTCCGACCCCGACCACGATGCCCTGACCACCTCGTTTGCTGTCGACGATCACTTCGTCTTCGACGGCTCGACGTGGAGCTACATCATCGTGGACTCCGGCGCCGTCAACATTCGCGCGTCGGTCAGCGACGGCGAGCACACATCGTTCATCGACTGGCACCTCACCAGCACGGCGCCCGTCAACTTTCCGCCCGTGATCGACACCGCGCTGCCGATCGAGCCCAATCCGGTGCTCGTCATCGGAAACACCATGAACTTCGCCGTCATCGCCTCGGATCCCGAACGCGAGGCGCTGCAGTACACGTACACGGTGAACGATTCACTGGTGATGCAGAATTCGAAGCAGTTCCACTACCTCGCGTCGTCGGTGGGAATGAAGCGCGTGCGTGTCACCGTGAGCGACGGTGACAAAGCCGTCTTCCATGAGTGGCAGCTCAAAGTCACGACGGTGCCGGACGAGATTCCTCCGGCGCCCGTGGTGATCACCAGCGCGGTCACCGGCCAGGAGCCGGGCGAGATCAACGTGGCATGGACCGCGGTGGGTCGCGACGGCATGCTCGGCCTGCCATCGGAGTACCAGGTGCGAACCTCACCGGTGCCGATTCTGACCGAGGCCGACTGGGCACGCAGCAGCGACCGGCCCGGCGTTCCGGCGCCCGCGCAGCCGGGACAGCCCATGAGTATGGTGGTGGGTGGCCTGCCGCCCGCGCGCCTCACCTACATCGCCGTTCGCGCCACCGACGATTTTGGCAATATCTCGGACATTCCGGTGCCTGTGCAGGCTACGACGCGCGGCATGCGCTTCGGCGGTCTCGTGATCGACACGGTGACCTGGCAGCCCATCGCCGGCGTAACAATCAGCTGGGGACAGCAATCGGTACAAACCGGTGCGGACGGCACCTATGAGTTCGTCGAGCAGGGAAATGCGGATGGCACCATCTTCGCTCGCGACGAGACCGGGCCCGAGGTGGGGAACTATTTCGATTACAGCAGGCCATACGTCGCGAAGCATCTCGACGTGGTGAACTTCTATTTGATTCCGAATTACCACATGAACACGACGCAATACACCGACTTCCTTCAGTTCTTCCGTAGCATGACCGACATCGCCGGCAGTCCGTTCCCGGCCGATCAGCGCCGTCGTGATCTTCCGATTCCACTCTATATCCGCGATTTCCAGAAGGGCGGTCTCGACTACGCCAAGGCGATACGCGAAGTCGCGGATGAGTTCGATGCGTACCTGGGCCAGCGCGTCTTCTCCGTGGCCACCCCGCCGCTGCCGGCGAGTCGCGTGGAAACCGCGTATGACGGCACGGTCTCAACCGATCAATTGGAGGTGCTGCAGTGGTCCACGGACTGGTACCCCATACTCGGCCTGGTCACCTTCAAGACCGAATACACGTTGCCTGTCGAGGATGCGTTCAAGGTGGTCGCCCGGCACGAGTTGGGCCACGCGATCGGGCTCTTCCACAGTACCGACACCCGCCACATCATGGTCGGTGGTCCGGCGCCTTCGGTGCAGAACTTTGATAGCGACGAGATCGCCGTCATGCGGACGTACTACATCATTCCGCGCGGCACCAACGTCCGCTATTATGAACGTAATTAGTCTGTAGTTCTGTCGCGGGCCGGCTCCGCCGGCTCCTCTCACTGCCAATTCTAACTGCCAGCCTGACAGCAGTCCCGATCCCGGCTTGGCATCCGTCGCCGACAAATCTTGTAACATATTGTAGATACTAGTCTTGCAAATATGGCGCGGCTGGCATCGATCCTGCCCTGGTGAATCGAGTATCCTACAGATAGTTACAAGGAGAACGATTCCCCATGATGCTCGACAAGTTCACTGAAAAGGCCCAGGCCGCACTCAACGACGCCAACGAAGCCGCGTTCCTGGGGACTCATCCCGAAGTCAACCCGTGGCACCTGCTCTCCGCGCTGATCGAACAGACCGACGGACTGGTTCCGCCCCTGTTTCAGCGCATGGGGATCGAGCCGGCGCGCGTCCGTGACGTGGTGAGCGCACAGCTCTCGTCGATGCCGACGCAGAGCGGCGGGCAGGCGCTCCCGTCCAACGAATTTCAGGGCGTGATTCGCAACGCGATTTCGGAAGCGAAATCGATGCAGGATCAGTACGTCTCCACCGAGCACCTCCTGCTCGCGATGATTCGCGATCGCCGCTCGCCCGTGGGCGAGTACCTGCACTCGATTGGTGTGAGCCGCGACCGCGTCCTCAAAGCGCTCAAGGATCTGCGCGGCGGTGAAACCGTCGTGGATCAGAATCCCGAAGGCAAGATGCAGGCGCTGGAGCGGTTCACGGTGGATCTCACCGCGCGCGCTCGCGCCGGCAAGGTCGATCCCGTCATCGGCCGTGACGACGAAATCCGTCGCGTGAGCCAGGTGCTCTCGCGTCGCACCAAAAACAATCCCGTGCTCATCGGCGATCCGGGCGTGGGCAAGACCGCCATCGTGGAGGGTCTCGCGCAGCGCATCGCCGACAGCGATGTGCCGGATGCGCTTCGCGACAAAAAGCTGCTCGCACTCGACATGGGCTCGCTCGTGGCGGGCACCAAGTTCCGCGGCGAGTTCGAGGAGCGATTCAAGGCGCTGCTCAAGGCCATTACGCAGAGCGACGGCGAGTTCATTCTGTTCATCGACGAGCTTCACACCCTCGTGGGCGCGGGCGCGGCCGAAGGCTCGCTCGACGCATCCAACATGATCAAGCCGGCGCTGGCCCGCGGTGAGCTGCACTGCATCGGTGCCACCACCATCAACGAATACCGCAAGTACATCGAGAAAGACGCCGCGCTCGAGCGGCGTTTCCAGGTCGTGCCCGTGTCCGAGCCGACCGTGGACGACACCATTGCCATTCTGCGCGGACTGAAAGAGCGCTACGAAGTGCACCACGGTGTGAAGATCACCGACGGCGCCATCGTGGCGGCGGCGCGGCTCTCCGACCGGTACATCACGTCGCGGTTTCTCCCCGACAAGGCGATCGACCTGATCGACGAAGCCGCCTCGCGCCTCAAGCTCGAGCTGGACAGCCAGCCCGTCGAGCTGCAGCAGGACAAGGAAAAGATCACCCAGCTCACCATCGAGAAACAGGTGCTGGAGAAAGAGAAGGATGCCGCCTCGCGCGCGCGTCTCGACGAAATCAACCGCCGCCTGGCGGAGCTCGAGGAGCGCTACGCGGCGCGTCGCGCGCGCTGGGAAAACGAAAAGCATGTGATCCAGCGCATCCGCGATCTCAAGGAGAAGATCGAGTCTGCGCGCCGCGACGAGTCACTCGCCATTCGCGAGAACCGTCTCGAGAAGGTGGGAGAGATCCGCTACGCGACAATCCCGAAACTCGAGCGTGATCTCGACGCGGCCAACCGCGAGCTCGAACGTCTGCACCAGGACGGCGGGCTTCTGCGCGAAGTTGTCACGGCGGAGGAAGTGGCGGAGATCGTGGCGCGCTGGACCGGCATTCCGGTGAGCAAGATGCTGGAGTCGGACCGCGAACGCCTGCTCAAGCTCGAAGAACGCCTCGAGGAACGCGTGGTCGGACAGCCGGAGGCGGTTCATGCCGTTTCCGAAGCGATCCGGCGTGCCCGCGCCGGGCTCTCGAGTCCGCACAAGCCCGTCGGCTCGTTCGTGTTCGTCGGTCCCACCGGCGTGGGCAAGACGGAGCTGGCGCGCGCTCTCGCCGAGGTCCTCTTCGACGACGAGACCCGCATGGTGCGTGTCGACATGTCGGAATACATGGAGAAGCACTCCGTCGCGCGCCTGATCGGTGCGCCGCCGGGATACATCGGCTACGAAGAAGGCGGCTATCTCACCGAAGCGGTGCGACGTCATCCGTACTCGGTGGTGCTGCTCGACGAAATCGAGAAAGCACACCCGGACGTTTTCAACGTGCTGCTCCAGATCATGGACGACGGCCGTCTCACCGACGGTCAGGGACGCACGGTGGATTTCTCGCACACAATCGTCATCATGACGTCGAATCTCGGAACGTCCGGCGAACAGTTCCGCGACCTCGAGGACATGCGCCGCGCGGTGATGAGCGCCATGCAGCGGGCCTTCAAGCCCGAGTTCCTGAACCGCCTGGACGATATCGTGCTGTTCCACCCGCTGGGTTCCGGCGAGATGGAGCGCATCACGCGGCTCCAGCTGCGCGCCCTGGAGAAGAAGCTGGCCGGACACGGCCTGCATCTCCAGATCAGCGATGCAGCGGTGCGCGAGCTGGCCACGCGCGGGCTCGACCCGGCGTTTGGTGCCCGGCCGCTGCGGCGCCTGATCCAGCGCGAGCTGGAAGGGGACATCGCCCGGGCCATGCTTTCCCGCACCATCCGGGAGGGTGGAACGATCCGTGTGACCGTCGATAAGGGCGTCCTGCATGTCGACTACGCTGACCAAACCTCGGAGCCAGCGCCGGTGCCGTGACGGGCTTGGGTTCGCCCGCTATCGCGGGCGTATCTTGGCGTCCGAACGCCACGTTGACGCCCGCAACCTCGTTGCGATATAATTAATTCCGCTCTCTCGCGGAGCTAGCGTGGCCACTCATGCCGCGCTGGAGCTGAGATCCCACCCGGGTGGCGTCTACCAGTTCCAACGACAACGGGTTCACATCATAAGTCCCGTAACCCCCTGCCGCCTGCCGCCCACAGCACCGGCTCGGGGGACCTGCGGTCTCAACGCGTCGGAGGAGCCGTGCGCACCAGCTTGCTTCGCTTCGCACTTCCCTCGTTTGTATTTGCTCTTTGTGCTGCTGCTTTTCAGAACCCGGCACACGCCGGCCAGATCACCTGGAAGGTTGAAACCAATCCCTCCAGCGTGACTGTCAGCCCGTCGCCTGCGGGTGACCGCGTGCACGCCACGGGCGCGTCGTACCAGTACGTCAACGCGCCGGGGGATCCGCTCCTGCCGTACCGGATTGTGAGCTTCCTGCTCGCACCGGGTGAAACCGTGGTTCACACCGACGTCACCGCCGGCGACGACATGGTGGTGTCGCGCAACGTCAAGCCTGTGCGCGCACCGGTTTCCGCCGACGAGAACACGGCGCCCGCCCCATCGCTGCTGGCCTACGACGCCGGAGCCGCGTACCCCGCGGAGCGCGTCACCTACCTGGGCACGGGGCATCTAAACGGGTTTGCGATCGCGAGCTTTGCGGTGTATCCCGTGCGCGTCGACGACCGTGTGCTCAGCGTAAACCCGTCGCTGGAGCTCCGCATTACCACCGGACGCGATGCGTCGCAGAGCCACATCGCCACCCGCAATCGTCTGCGCGACGGCTTTCGCGCCGATGTCGAGCACCAGCTCGCGGGGCTCGTGGTCAATCCCGAACAGGCATCGCTCTACGCTGATTCCGGTGTGCGCGTGAAGAAGAGCCCGGGTGGATTCCAGCCCACGTCATTCCCGTCGCTCGAAGGGAGCGACGTCGACTACGTCATCATCACCAACGATTCACTCGCCGCAACTTTTCAGGTCCTCGCGGACTGGAAGACCGCGAAGGGCGTTCCCACCGTGGTGCGAACCACCGAATGGATCGATGCGCACTACAAGAACGGCGTGGATCCCGCCGAGACGATCCGCACTTTCATTCTCGATGCGTACCAGAACTGGGGCATCCGCTACGCGCTCCTCGGCGGCGACACCGACCAGATTCCAGTGCGCCT
Source organism: Candidatus Krumholzibacteriia bacterium (assembly GCA_035279765.1). Lineage (GTDB taxonomy): Bacteria > Krumholzibacteriota > Krumholzibacteriia > WVZY01 > JAKEHA01 > JAKEHA01. Next base: position 9,409 of record DATEHD010000146.1, read on the forward strand.
CGGCCGCTCGACATACCTGGGCGTGAAGGATCTCCCCGCCGACATGTACTTCGGATGTCTCGACGGCGACTGGAACGCCGACCACGACCGCTATTTCGGTGAACCCGTGAACATCGACCAGACCGATCTGTATCCCGAGGTGTACACGGGACGGCTGCCCGCCGTCAGCAATCCCACCGCGGCGGCGCTGATCGCCAAGATCGAGAGTTATGAAACCCCCGTGGATCCCTCGTACACGGGCTCGTCGCTGCTCCTCGCCGAAGTGCTGTTCCCGATCGACTGGACGACGGGGCAGCCGGTCACACAGGACGGCGCCGACTTTGCCGACTACCTCTACCTGCTCGCGTTCAACAATCCGTCGATCACCACCGCCAAGTACTACGAGAATTACGCCGCGCATCCGGGAGCGCTTCCGGAAGTCGCATCGACCGTGATCGCGCAGCTCAACGCCGGCTGGGACCAGGTGAACGACACCGGCCACGGCTTTCGTTTCAACATGTCGGTGGGGACCGGAAGCGTTGTCAATTCCGACGCGGACGCGCTCCACAACACCAACCGCTATTCCAACGTGTTCCTGCTCAACTGCACGGCGGTTGCGTTCACGTATTTCTGCCTGGGCGAACACTTCCTGCTCAACCCGACGGGCGGCGCGGTATCGGTGATCGGCGCCAGCGAGAGCGTGTACCCGCTGATCGCCCAGCCCTACATGAACGAGTACTACAAGCTCCTCTACATCGATCACGTCGAGCATATCGGCGAAGCCTACGCGCGCTCGAAGTATCCGCGCACACCGCTGGCCCAGGCGTCGTCGGACAACGCCGATTTGTGGACGCACTACGTCTACGCCATGCTCGCCGACCCCGAGATGCCGGTGTGGACCGCTCCGGTGCGGCCGCTGACGGTGGCCAAGCCGTCGTCGGTCGGACTGGGCAAGACCAATATCGGCATCTACGTGAGCGACGTGTCCGGCCCGGTGGCCAACGCGCGCGTGTGTCTTTCCAAGGGTGATGAGGACTACGAAGTGGGTGTCACCGATGCGACGGGCAACCTGACTCTGCCCATGACCGCGGAATCGGGCGGCAGCGTGCGCATCGTGGTGACGGCACTCAATCATGGGCGTTACGACTCCAATATCCCGGTGACGAGCGCGTCCGCTCCGTACGTTGTTTTCAACGGCGACGCCGTCGATGACGACGCCACCGGTGGCACGGTCGGAAACGCCGACGGCGTGATCGACGCGGGCGAGACGATCGATCTCTACGCGCTGGTGAAGAACACGGGCGCGCTCACGGCGTCGAACGTGACGCTCACGCTGCGCACCTCGGCTTCCGGCGTTTCCGTCCCCGACAGCCTGGCCGCGGTGGGCAATGTCAGCGCGGGAGCGACCAAGACCGCAACCGATCCATTCCGGGTCGTGTTTGCGCCGTCACTTGCCGACGAGGCGCCGGTGAAGTTCACGCTTGTCGCCAGGAGCAACGGTGTTCCCACTTGGACGGATCACTTCACGCGCGTGATGCACGCGCCGAAAATCGAATTCTCGGTGCTCAGCATCAACGACACCGGAACCGGCAATGGCGACGGCGTGGTACAGGCGGGCGAGACGTTCCGCCTCCTCTACCGTATCAAGAACTACGGCACGGGCAGCGGTAGCGCGCTCTCCGCGACATTGAGCGACGTGTCCGGCGGCAACTTCACGCTGCTCGATAACACGGACAGTTACGGCAATGTGGCGAGCATGTCGTCGGCCCAGAACAGCGACGGATTCCTGCTCAGCGAATCCAGCGTGGGATCGCCGCACAACCTGCAGCTCAACGTGACCGACGCCAGCGGCCGCCTGTGGCAGAAAACCTTCGAGCTGCGTCCGCCAGCGCCGCCCATCAACATCGCGGGCGATCCGAGTCTCGGGCCCGACCGTCTTTCCCTCACGTGGGATCCGCCGGCAGGCGCTACCGACATCGACCGCTACCAGGTCTATCGCTCGGGCACGCCGGGCGGTCCCTATGATCTCGTGTCCGTGGATCCGATCCGCCACACGATGATTCTCGACCGCGGGCTCTATCCCACCACGCGCTATTACTACCGGATCACGTCTGTCGATGCGTCGGGCAATGAGAGCGCGCCGTCGGCCGCGTTTTTTGCGAGCACCAACCCCGCGCAGGTGGAGGGCTGGCCGATCACGATGGCTGTGGAAACCGTGAGCTCACCGGTGGTCGGCGACATTGACGGCGATCACACCAACGAGCTGGTGGTGGGAGACAACGAGATTTACGCGTGGCACGCCAACGGCGTCGAAGTGCGTGACGGCGACGGCAACGCGCAGACGTGGGGACTGTTCAGCACGCAGGGAAGCTCGTTCGTGTCGCACATCGCGCTGGCCGACATCGACAACGTGCCCGGCCTCGACATTCTGGCCGCATCGCGCGATACCAAACAGATCTTCGCCTTCAGTTACACGGGCAATGTGATTGCCGGCTGGCCCAAGCCCGTTCTCAACTCCATCCGCGCCGGGCTCGTCGCCGCTGACATCGACGGCGACGGACAGAAGGAAGTGATCGCGATCGACGAGCGGGGCGTGCTCTATGCGTGGCATAAGAACGGCGCCGAGCTCCGCGACGGTGATCACGACAATAGCACCAGCGGCGTGTTCCGAAAATTCTCGGGCTGCACGTACCAGTACGGCTGCCCGGCCGTCGGTGACATCGATAACGACGGCGTGAACGATATCGTGGTGGGCACGCAGGGCGATTCGCTCTTCGTGCTGCATGCCAACGGAACCTCCGCGCCGGGCTGGCCCAAGGCGTTCCCGTCTCCCATCGCCGGCAGCCCCGCCATCGGCGATGTCGACGGCGACGGTTACCTGGATATCGTGGTGCACGAGCAGAACGGCAAAACGTGGGCGTTCAAAGGTGACGG
>DATEHD010000147.1:0-2137 GCA_035279765.1 Candidatus Krumholzibacteriia bacterium
TGTCCTTCCGAAGCGACTTCACGAGCGCATTCCAACTTCCATACTGCGATCCAGCGCGAGATGCAGGAGCGAGGAGGGACATGCGACCGCCAACAAAAGAGGGAAAGGGGAGCTACTTGCGCTTCGGAGGGAGCGGAACCGGGTTCTTGTGGATCAGGCTGTCCGCGGCACGGTTGATCGAGTCGACAAGCGCCGGGTGCTCCTTCTTCCACTTGGTGAAGTCGTGCCAGAACGCCGAATCGTACTGCGTCGAATCGAAGCCCATCGTGATGCGCGCGCTGTTCGGATTCAGGATCGGATTGTCGTTGGAGCCGTCGGGCAGCATGAACTTCTTGTCGTCTTTGTACGTGTTGTAACCCACTTCCGCCATGAAGTGGATCAGCTCTTTCTGGTTGATGTGCCCCTTCTTCACCCACGACGAGAGCTCGTCGGTGGTCTCCTTGATCGTCTCCGGCTTCACCTTGCCGAGCTTTTCGCGCTCCCACATCGTGTAGAACAATTTGCGAATCTCGGTGACGTGCGCGGCGTCGAGGCTGTCGGGCAGAGTCTTGATGAATTGCTCGACGAGCTTCTCGCGCGACGAACGCGACGGCTGGTTGGAGCAGGAATACACGCTCACGCCCGCGGCCAGTGCGGCGATGACGACAAATACGATCAGGCGTTGTTTCATGCAATGAGACCTGCGGAGACCAAAATATGTCGCCCGCGGGCGGTTTTGTGCAAGTGGGAACTGTTTCAGGACGACTCGGACGGCGCCCGCAGGTAGGTTTCGAACCATGCCACGGTGGCCTTGGTGGCATTCTCCAGCGCTTCGCTGGCAATGAACCCGTCGTCGTAGCCGTACGTGTGGCCGGTCAGGAGCCGCAGGAGTTTCTTGTCGGCGCGGATCGTCGGCGTATCGTAGTAACGATACGAGTCCTTCACCGGCACGGTGGGATCGTGCTCACCGTGCACGATCAAGTGCGGAATGGCGAGATCGCGCGCGCGATCGGCGGCCGCATAATCATCGTGGTGGCGCTCGATGTCGTCGAGGAGTTGGACGTCGAGTGCCAGTGGCGTTTCGCTGCTGAGGTCCCTGAAGGCGAGCTCGCCCTTTTCGCGCCACAGCATCTTCTGCCGTTCGGTGAAATGATCCGGGTGCGCGGACGCGGACCAGGTCACCAGTGCGGAGATGGAATCATCATCCAGTGCCGTGAGAATCGACACCACGCCGCCGCGGCTGTGCCCCCACAGCCCGATGGCCAGGTCGCTGTCGAGGCCCAGTGTCTTGCCGCCGCGTTGTGGATCGCGAATCCAGCGCAGCACCGCGGCCAGGTCGTCGAGCTCCCGTGCAATCGTGTTGGCCCGGAACAACGAGGGCGCGATCACCTGCGCGCCGCCCACCGTGGGCCTCCCATCCTCGGGGACGCGGCCATTGTGCGAGAAGTCGATGGCCAGCGCGCCAAACCCGTTCGCCGCCAGCCGCGCGGCCAGGAGGGGAATGAACCCCCAGCGCCGGTGGCCTTTGAAACCGTGTGACAACACGATGATATGCTTCACGCTATTGTCGTCGATCAGGGGGGCGTACCAGTCCGCCAGGACCGGGTGCTCATCGCGCGTGGGAATGCTCAGGATGGCCGGTTCGTAGAGCTCCATGACGCGAGCAAGATAGGCAATTCTCATTGTCGTTGCAAGAGTTAGGGTTGCGACGCGGGTGCGGCTCGGCTATCATTCGGGGCATGGTTCTCAATAAACTTCCGGGCTTGCGCAACGGCGCGCGACTCATCCTGGCACCCTTGTGCGGGATCACGACGGCACCATTTCGCCGCATCTGCCTCGAGCAGGGCGCCGACATGGTGGTCACCGAGATGGTGAGCTCCGAGGCCGTGACGCGGGGCAAGAGTGAAGACTGCAAGGCGACGAGGGGTCTCGACATAAGCGAGGGGCCTCTTTCTCTCCAGATTTTCGGCGGGAATCCCGTTCGCATGGGAGAAACGGCAGCGCGCCTGTCGGAGCGCGGTCCTGAGTTCATCGACATGAACTTTGGCTGCCCCGTGAAAAAGATCGTGAATGGCGGCGGAGGCTCCGCGGTCCTGCGCGAGGTCGACCTCCTCGGCGAGATCTGCCGCGAAGTTGTGCGCCGGAGCTCGGTGCCGGT
>DATEHD010000148.1:0-2268 GCA_035279765.1 Candidatus Krumholzibacteriia bacterium
CACCTCCGCAAGAATGTCGGACTTGGGCCGCATGCGCTCGTTCCCGCGCGTGTAAGGCACCACACAGAAGGTGCACATGTTGTCGCAGCCGCGCATGATCGCGATCCACGCATTGACGCCACCGCTACGCACCGGATCGACGCCTGTGTATGTCTCGGTGACCGAGAGCTTCAACGCCGCCTTGTTCGTGATAGCAGAGGCGTCCGCACCTGGCAGCCCGCGCGAGGCATCGATCAGCTCGGGCAGGTGCCGGTACGAATCCGGCCCGGCAACAAAGTCCACCTCGCCGTGCCCATCGAGCAGGTCCTGCTTCAGGTTCTGCGCCATGCAGCCCAGGATGCCGATGGTCAGGTCGCTCCGGCGCAACGCGCGCTCGCGCTTCAGTTGCTGCAGCCGGCCGTAGATCTTCTGGTGCGCCTTCTCACGGATGGCACACGTATTGATAAGGACGACGTCGGCCCGCTCGAAGCGGTCCGACAGCTCGAAGCCCCGTTTGACGAGGATCGACTTCACCAGCTCCGAGTCGTACTCGTTCATCTGGCAGCCGTAGGTTTCTATGTAGACGTTAAGCGACATGAACTTGATAACTGGCAAGGTCTTAGGGCGAGTGTGACTATAGCAGAAGTGGGGCCGGGCCTGAAAGGGTGGCCTTTCCCGACCGCCCGCCGTGAGATCGGCTCTTGAACCATTGTTAATTGCCACCTATCTTCTAACCTGACGGCCCGAGCCGGCCGTCCACCCACCCCACCGAGCTGCCACGTGCAGCCGCCGCTCATGCAGTAACGCCGTTGTCGGAGGAATCCACATGCGACTTCGTATCGCCGCCGTCTTTGTGACCGTGTTGATCGCTTTGTCTCCGCGCGCGATGGCGTGCGTTGGCGGCGGCGTGTCGCCCATGATGCACGTGCTCTACCAGAACGTGCCCAATCCATTTAATCCGAGCACTTCGATTCCCTACATGTTGGAGCGCAGCGCACACGTCACCATCGGAATCTACGACGTGTCCGGCTCACGCGTGATTGTTCTCGACGAAGGCATGAAAGCTTCCGGCGTGCACGCGGTGATGTGGAACGGACGCGATGCGTCCGGCCGCTCCGTGCCGAGCGGAGTGTATTTCTATCGTTTCGAAGGATTCGCGAACTCTCCGGTTCGCAAGATGGTTCTCGTCAAGTAGCAGTAGAGCAGTAGAGGTTCCCGCGCGGGCGGGAAACAAGAAACCCCGGGGATTCGTCCCCCCGGGGTTTTCTTGTTTCTATTCGTGTCGTGCTTACTTCACATCAGCGGGCGCAACCGGCGCCGGCACCACGTTCTTGATCGGCGGCAGCGACTTCAGGTATGCGAACACGGCCTTGAGATCGCCGTCTGACATGTCGGCCACGAAATTCACGGGCATCGGCGGCAGAATGGGACGCCCCGCGCCCATGTGCTTGCCGGTGCGCATGGCCTGGATGAACACGTCCTCCGTCCACAGACCGATGCCTGTCTGATCATCCGGCGTGAGATTGGCGGAATAGGAAATTCCCCACGGACCCACCCATGCCATCAGATCCCCGTTGCCGAGAATCCAGTAACCCGGAGTGAGTGCCCGCTTGTCCATGGGCGGCAGCTTGGTGCCGGCCTGGAATCCCGACAGAGATTTCGACCAGTCGAAATCCATTCCCTTCGGACCGAAGGTCTTGGGTGTGTGGCAGTCGTGACACATGCCGTGCATCACGAGCGCTTTTCCTTTCGCGACGAGATCGGGCGCGGGCTTCGTCGGATTGGCGGCCATGGCCAGCGACGACGCGCACGCGAGCGCGATCATCGTGGCAAAAACAATTCGCTTCACGAGTGAACCTCCTGGGGTGGTCGACTGCAACGGGAACAGCGCCGAGGTTAACGGCGTGCGGCTGGCGAGTCAACAGTGCGGCTGCTCGAAGCACCAGCCGGGTACCTCGCGTTTGTTTGAGGCAGGCTGCTCGCGCTGATTCGAATGCTTTCACAAAACCGTTCGAACGCAACATTGCGACGCGCCATCGGCCATGAGGGTTGCGCTGCCTGTATCCTGCCGGGCGCAATCGGGTCCTGGATCGGGATGACGAGATTCAGGAAGTCGGCGCCGTGACTCACGTGCAGCACCGTCGGGAAATCGAATCCTCCGTACATCCCGGCCGGGTCGATTCCCGGCTCGTAGATATCATTGCCATTCAGGTCGCTATAAGAAAAAAGGTAGTAATCCCCATCGGGAACCCCCGTCCCGTATGGCTCGAAGAACCATTCGTTCCAATA
>DATEHD010000149.1:0-5005 GCA_035279765.1 Candidatus Krumholzibacteriia bacterium
GCTATGGTCTCGGCAATGAGAACTTCAAGACGCCATCCAATCGCACGCCGCGCCAGTTCACGTATGGCGGCGACGGCGAAGCGCGCCGGCTCGAGATCACGCTCAAGCTCATCGCCGACGTCGGGCTGGTGGGCGAGCCCAATGCCGGGAAGTCCACGTTGATCAGTGTGGTGAGCGCCGCCCATCCCAAGATCGCCGACTATCCGTTCACCACCACCACTCCGGTGCTCGGCATCGTGCGTGTCGATGATGAAAAATCGTTTGTGATGGTGGACATTCCGGGACTGATCGAGGGCGCGCACCAGGGACGCGGCATGGGGAAGGAATTCCTGCGCCATGTCGAACGCTGTCGCGTGCTCCTCTACATGATCGACGTGATGAATCCCAATCCGGAAGAGAGCTACCACATGCTGCGCAACGAGATCATGCGCTACGACCCGGTGTTGCTCGAGCGCCGCAGCATCCTGGTGCTCACCAAGTGTGATCAGCTGGAGGGCGGAGTCCACGGCGTGGATCCGGCGCTGTTCCAATTGCACGATCCCACCGTGGCGATTTCAGCGGTGGGCCGGCAGGGGCTGGATGATCTGCAGCGCGAGGTGATGAAGCTGTTGCGTGAATAGGCGGGTGAGGTGGGGAGGTGGGGAATGGATGCGCGAAGGGGAATCGAGCTGCTCCTGACGCCCGGGATAACCGCGGCGGGATGGGAGTCGCTGGAAGCAGTGTTCTGGAGTGCAGAGCGCGGTGAAGCAGTCGACATCGAGCGCGCGATCGGCCAGCTCAAGCTGACGCGGGTACCGCGCGCCGCGATCGATCGCCAGTTGAGTGCCATGGTGCGAGCGGGTGCGCGCCTCGCCTTCCGCTGGGAAGACGAATATCCCGCCGTGCTGCGGCCGGTGCCCATGCCGCCGCCGGCCCTCTTTGTGCGCGGGCGCCTTCCCGCGCCGGATGTGCCCGCGGTGGCCATCGTCGGCACGCGCAAGCCGAGTGCGGCCGGTGCGTCCTTTGCGCGCGAACTGGCGCACACGCTCTCACTCCTCGGCATTGCGATCGTGAGCGGCATGGCGCGCGGCATCGACACCGCCGCGCACGAGGGCGCGATGAAAGCCGGCGGCCTCACGGTGGCCGTGGTCGGCACCGGCGTCGATGTGGTATATCCTCCCGAAAACGCAAACCTCATGCAACGCATCGCCGCCTCGGGCGGCGTTGTCTCCGAACAGCTGTGCGGCACGCAGGGGTTTGCGTACGTGTTTCCGCGCCGCAACCGCATTATCAGCGGGATGTGCGACGCAGTCGTGGTGGTGGAAGGCGGCGCGCGCAGCGGCGCTCTCATCACCGCCCGGTGGGCGCTGGAACAGGGGCGTGAAGTGGGGGCGGTGCCCGGCTTTCCCGGGCATTTTCGCAGCGAAGGACCCAACGATTTGCTCAAGCAGGGCGCATTTGTGGTGACACAACATACCGACGTGGTGACGCACGTGAAGCGCATCGCGGAGCGCGTGAGCATCGACGTGCGCAACGCGAGCGCGGACGAAGGCGCACTGCTCGGTCTCGACGGGGATGCCGCGCGCGTGTTGGGCCTGCTCGCCAATGCCGCCAGTGTGGACGAAGTCGCCGTGGCCGCCGGCGTGAGCATCGAGCGCGCGCAGGGACTTCTCACCATGCTTGAAATCGAAGGCCGCATCTACCGAGACAGCGGCGGCAACTTCGCGCGTTTCACGTCGCGAGGTCGCGCATGAGCCGGCTGCGTCAGTGGCGCCAGGGCGCGGAGTACCAGGCCGTGCGCGGCGCGCTCTTCCTGGCCGGCTCGCTTCCGCTTGGTATCACGCGCGCGTTCGGCGCAGCGGTGGGGACGCTTGCATTTGCGCTGCGCATCCGGCGCGAGGTGAGCGTCGACAATATCGTGCGCGGTCTGGGGCTGACGCCGCGCGAAGCCACCCGCATTGCACGCCGTTCCTACCAGAATCTCGGCCGCTCGTTCATGGAGTTTGCCGCCCAGCGTCGCTGGTCACAGAACGATGTGCTGGAGCTTGTTCACCTCGATGGCATGGAGCACATCCGCCATGCCCTCGAGGCCGGCCGGGGTGCGATCATGGTGTCGGGTCACTTCGGCAACTGGGAAACGGCGGGCGCTGCGCTGCGGGGAAGTGGTCTTCCGCTGAGCTTCCTCGTGGGTGAACAAACCAACGGCCGCGTCGACGACGTCATCAACGATCTGCGCCGCGCGCAACAAATCGGAATCATCACGCGCGCGTCCGCATTGAAGAAAGTGCTCACGGCGCTGCGCAACAACGAAGTGATCGCACTGCTGGCGGATCAGGACGCGCGCAAGGCGGGCGTGGTGGTGGAGTTCCTGGGACGGCCCGCATCCACGGTGCGTGGTCCGGCCATGTTCGCGATCCGCGCCGACTGCCCGATCGTGCCATTTTCGATTCGCCGCGACGGCAAGGCTTTCATGGCGACTGTCGAGCCGGCGCTGTGGCCCGACCCCGCCCTCGACGAAGAGGCGTCCGTCGTGGCGCTGACCCAGGGCTACACGGACGCGCTCGCGCGCGCCGTTCGCGCGCACCCGGAGGAGTACTTCTGGCCGCACCGGCGCTGGAAGAGTACGTCGTCGCAGGCGACGCGTTCACAAGGGGCTACGGGCGCAGCTTAATCTTTTTTGGGAGGCTGGAATCCGATCGGGCCGCGCGGGAGATCGTTGGGCATGAGCTTGATCTCGCCGTGGTCGGCTTCGTAACGCTTGATGTTCTGCTCGAGGGTGCCCAGCAGCGCTTTGGCGTGCTGCGGCGTGGTGATGATGCGCGAGAAGACCTTGGCCTTTTGCGCCCCGGGGAGCATGCGTGCAAAGTCGAGCACGAACTCGGAGCCCGAGTGCGTGATGATGACGAAGTTGGCGTAGACGCCTTCCCATTCCTTGTCGCCGATCTCGATATTGACGGTTCTCTGGTCGTTGCTCATCATTTGCTCCCGGGTTGGTAGGAGCGCCGCCGGAGCGGCGCCGTATTAGGAACTGCGAATCTAGCACGAGCTTGCGAGTGCCACAAGGCCCGGGAGCCCGCCTTGACGCTCCACGCGGCCTGTGGTAATTTCAGCGCAGCTTCCGGTCGCACATCCTTCTTCGCAGGCCCTGTCCGCAATTTCTTCCGGCCAGGATTTTTTTTAGGAGCTTCGACATGACGCATGTGTCGCGCGCGAGACCGACGCTGCCCGTCGCCACCGTGCGGGAGCGTGTGGGCCGCTTTGCGTCGGCGAAGATCGCCGTGCTGGGCGACATCATGCTCGACCGCTACTTCTGGGGCGACGTGGAGCGCATCTCACCCGAAGCTCCCGTGCCCGTGGTGCACGTCAGCCGCCGCAGCCGCCGTCTCGGTGGCGCCGCCAACGTGGCCGCCAATCTCGCGGCGCTGGGTGCGACGGCCGAGGTGATATCGGTGCGCGGCGAGGATCGCCAGGGGCGCGAAGTGGTGCGCATGCTCGAGAAGCGCGGCATTTCTCCGCGCGGCCTGGTGGCGGAGGCGGGGCGCGAGACCACGGAGAAGATTCGTATCATTGCGCGCCACCAGCAGGTGGTGCGCGCGGATTTCGAGAGCGATGATGCGGTGGGCGGAGAGGTGCGCGGGCGCATCTACGCACACGCCAACGCCCTCGCCGAGTCGTTTGATGCGCTGGTGATTTCCGACTACGGCAAAGGTGTGGTGGTGGAAGCGGAGCTGCGCAGCGTTGTGAGCGCGTGGCGTCGTCGTGGCAAACCGGTGCTCGTCGATCCGCACATCCCGCATTTTGCGTGGTATCGCGGCGCCACCGTGATCACGCCCAACGCCCGCGAGGCGCAGGCGTCGGTGGGAATCGACTTCAGAAAGGGCAATGATCCGGCCGAGGCCGCGTTCGACGTGGTGAAGCGCATGGAGCTGGACGCGCTCCTGGTGACGCGCGGCGAAGACGGCATGAGCCTCTATTATAGTGGTCCCGGCCGGAGGCAGGAACATATCCCGACCGTTGCCAAGGAAGTGTTCGACGTCACCGGCGCGGGCGACACCGTGATCAGCGTGCTGGCCGCGGCGCTGGCGAGCGGCTCCGAGATGATGGAAGGCGTCATTCTCGCCAACCAGGCGGCGGGCGAAGTGATCAAGGAAGTGGGGACGTCGACCCTGTCCGCGCAGGAGCTGATCGCGGCGTTCGAATGAGAACTGCGCCCGACAGGGCGCCAATTCCGGCGCTCGCGCTCGCGGAAGTGGCGCAGCGGTGGCACGACCAGGGCCGTACCATCGTGTTCACGAACGGCGTCTTTGATCTGTTGCATCCTGGCCACCTCGCGCTGTTGTCCGATTGCGCCACCATGGGCGACATCGTGCTCGTGGCAATTAATGACGATGCATCGGTGGCGCGGCTCAAGGGGCCGTCGCGCCCGGTGTACCCGGCCAGCGAGCGCGCGGAGATTCTGCTCGCGCTGCGCTGGGTCGACGCGGTGACAATATTCAGCGAGGACACACCGCTGGTTGCGATCGAGCGCGTGCGGCCGAATGTGCTGGTCAAGGGTGCCGAGTACGGCGCCGGAGCCATTGTCGGCGAAGAATTCGTGACGGCGCGCGGCGGGCGCGTGGTGCGCTACCCGATGGCAAAGGGCCATTCCACCACGGAGATTGTGCGCCGCATGGGCGAGAAATAGACGTTCGCGCCGACATTACATTCAGTTGAACACCAGGGAGACACGATGAACATCCACGAGTATCAGGCCAAGGAGATCTTTGCGCGCTTCGGCATTCCGGTGCCGTCGGGCACGGTGGTGCGCACAGCAGCGGAGGCGGAGAGTGTCGCCGCGCGCATCGGCAAGCCGGTGGTGGTGAAGGCGCAGGTGCTGGTGGGCGGACGCGGCAAAGCGGGCGGTGTGAAGATCGCGCAGACGCCGGCCGAGGCCGGGGAAAAGGCCGCTGCCATTCTGGGCATGGACATCAAGGGCGAGAAAGTGCAGAAGGTCCTCGTCACCGAGGCCGTCGACATTGCGCGTGAG
>DATEHD010000150.1:0-4314 GCA_035279765.1 Candidatus Krumholzibacteriia bacterium
CGCGCGCGCAATATGTGGAATCCGTTGCGCAGTACCGGACCGCCATCCAGCTCGCCCCGGAAGACGTGGAATCGTACCTCGGCCTGGGGGCGGTGCTGCAGAAGGCGGGTCAGCTGGAAGACGCGGAAGCCGCGTTGAAAGACGGGCTGGAGCAGGCGCCCCGCGATGCGCGGCTGCACTATCAGCTGGGGCTCGTGTATATCGCCATGAACGACCGCGATCGCGCGCGCACGTTCCTCGACACGGCGCTCGATGAATGCGGCGACAACCGCGCGCTGCGGACCGCGATTCAGACGGCCCTGGACTCCATCAAGTAGGCTCTACTTGATCGGGACCAATCTGGCTGAACCCATTTTGAGTTTTCCCTTCGTAATCCCCACATCCAGTCGATAGATCTCGCCGGGACGGATCTCGAGGTTGTCGAACGGCACCACCATGTCGAGCGGCTCGGGAACGAAGTCGGTGCGGAACGTCGTCGTATCGCGATTGCGCACCACGAGGCGCGCGTGGTGCAGTCCGCTCGGCACGTCGACACCGAAGTCTTTCAGCTCGATGTCATTCTTGAGCTCGGTGGTGTGGCCCTTGTTGATGGTCTTGTCCATCGTGGTGTCCGCGAACGAATACGCCACGCGTCCATCGACAAGCAGCTCCACAAGAATGTGATTGGAGCGCACGTGCGCGTCCCAGTCTTTCTTGAGCTGGATGGCAATCTTGCTCGAGAGCTCGTGATCCTTGAACGCCACTTCGATGCGCGCCTTGCCCACGGGCGCCTCTGTGGCCGGCACCGCCACCGCGGGCTGCGGCGTGAGCGTCGCGCCTCCCAGCGAATCGTCAAATACGATCGACATCACCTGATTGCGATGAAAACGCAGCGTGCCGAAGGTGGTCTTGAACACGAGGGTATCGCCGGCCACCGCCACCAGGCGGCCGCGCACGGTCGATTGATCCTTCAGCTTCACCACTTCGCTGGAGGAAGCCGCGGGAATCATGAGGAACAACAAGGAAGCAAGACGCCACCACCGCACGCGCATGAGATGTCCTCCTGGAAATCGGGTGGCGGGATCATACGCGCCGCGCCCTCCGTGCGACAAGCAAAAGACCGCATGGAGAATGTGGCGTAAGGACGCCGCATAACTCGACATCACGCGAACGTGTATGGTAGACTTTACCTACTAAAACAGACGCCTGTCCGCGATCGGACTCCCCGGGGAACGGTGCACCGCCCGGGTGTACGGATGCGTTCGGGCGATCATCACTGCGACCGTCAGACAGCTTTTGCATTGCATCAAGGAGTTGATCAACTCATGAAACGGTCCATTCTGGTTTTCCTCGCCCTGCTTGTCGCCGCGCTTCCTGCATTCGCGGCGCCTTCCGCCACCAAGGCCGTCAAGGCCGAGAGTGACGGAATCACCACACTCGCCGTCAACGTCACGTCGGACGACGAAGTCTACACCGTCATCATCACCGGCGCCGCCATCGACGATGTGCGCGCACCGCACGGATGGGTCGGCGTTGCATCGGGCAACCACGTCATGTTCATGACCGGCGACAATCCCGTCAAAGCGGGCAGCACTGTCGCGTTCAAGATCATGACGACGGAACCTTCCGCCGCGCTCAAGGTTTCCTTCCGCGGCAAGGAAGATCCCATCGGCAGCCCGCTGAATATCTGACGCCGTAATTTGGAACAGCCGCGGGCTCGGCAAGCCTCGCGCGGCAAATACGGAGTCGGCATCCACGCCCAAGGCGGCGCGAGGACGAAGGTTCTCGCGCCGTTTTTGTTTCCACCCCGGGAAAAACGCAGGCTTCTATCGCGGGCGCACCCGTCCTATATTCTGGGCGTGACGCGCCTCTTCACGCTTCTCATCCTTCTCGCCGCGTGCACCGTTCCCGCCCCCGCCCGGGCGGCGGAAGCCCGCGCCAGCCAGCCCTACGTCGCGCGCGCTTCCCAGCTTCTGGCCGCGGCCGATACCTCCGGCGCCATCGATGTGCTCGAGCATTCCAACCTCGACCAACACGCGGATCCGGGCGCATACATTCTGCTCGGGCAGGTCTGGCGTGACCGCGGCACCATCGACGGGCGTCTGCGCTCGCAGCATGTGCTCGAGGAGGCCCGCTCGCACTTTCCGCGCAATGTCGACGTGCTGATCGAGCTGGGCCGCACGTATTTTGCACAACGCTTCTTTCCCGACGCCGTCGGCACGCTGCAGCGCGCGCTCGACATCGACCCCAAACGCTGCGACGCGCGTTTTCTCGTCGGCCTCTATCACTATCACAACTGGAAACGGCTCAACTCATACAGCGACGATCTCGAGGTGGCGCGCCGCCAGCTGCGCACCGCGTGGACCTGCGACCCCTCAAACATGGAGGCCGCCAAGCTCTACCTGTACGCGCGCTACGCGCTCGCCGACACGTCGGCGCGCGAGGCCGACCAGATTCTCGCCCGCTTTCCCAGGGAGGCATCCTTTCAGCTCTATCGCGGCGCGCTGGCCTATGACGCGAAGCAGTACGACCTGTGCGGCCGCTTTTTCGAGCGCGGTCTTGCGCTCCTGCCCCCGGCGGAGCGCGAGGTGTACGACGATCTCTCCTCGGTGCTGCCGGTGAATTCCGCCAACCGCTACCTGGAGAGCACACGCGATGTGCGTGAGATCCTGCGGCGTGGCTACTGGGTGGCCAACGACCCGGATCCGACCACGGAAGTAAACGAGCGCCAGCTCGAGCACATCTATCGCGTGTTTCTTTCCGACCTGCTCTTCTCCAACGACTGGACCGGCCGCCGCGGCTGGCGCAGCGATCGCGGTGAAACCTTCATCAAGTACGGTGCACCGCTCAAAATCGAACATTCGATGGGCGCGGCCTCGGACGGCCACAGCGAGACCTGGTCATACAACCGCGGCGGCGAGTTCCGTCAGTTTCTCTTTGTCGATCAATTCTTGAACGGCGACCCGCGCATTCCCTACGACGACGATTACGTGCTTCACAATATGCGCCACGAGGCCGAGATCTCGCAGCTGCAATCGGCCACCGCGCGCCTATCCGGAATCCTCGAGGTCAGCGTGTTCCGCGACGACGATCTGCACGCATCGCTCTACAGCAGCATGCGCGTCGACGCCGATTCGGTCGAGGCGCGCGCGCTCCCCGGTTCGACGAACATCTATCTCCTGCGCGGGGCCTACTTCGACACGTCGTGGAAACGCGAGGGCGGCGGCCTCGACACCCTGTGGACGTCGCAGCTTCCGCCGCGCCCCGTGGAGGGCACGCGCGTGCTCGAATTCACGCGCCGGCTGCCGGTGTCCTTTGGCGCCTTCCGCGTGGCGTGGAGCCTGCAGGACGAACACGCCCGCGTGCGGGCCCTGGCCCGGGCCAACGCCGACGCGAGCCGCTTCGCCGGCGACCAGCTGGCCTTGAGCGACGTGCTGCTCTACGACGACGCGCCGGCATCGCAGCGCAACGGCGCCGGATTCGTCGCGCGCGGCGGGCTCAACATGCGCCCGCGCGTCGGTCATATCTATTCCGCCGCCGATGCCGTGAATTCGTATGTCGAGGTGTACGGGCTGACGCTCTTGCAAGGCGCCGCGGACTACGAGGTGCGGTACAGCATTTTTCCGTCGTCGCGCGAGGACACGCCGGCATGGCGCGAGCTCCTGCACTCCGCGGGCGGCGCGCTCGGCTTCGAAAACGACGATCCTGTCATCTCGCAGTCATTCACGCGCCACGGGAACGAGCACAATGCCAACGAGCGCATCGCGATCAACATCGACAGGCTCGACCCGGGCTACTACGAGTTGCTCGTGGAAGTGATGGATCTGAATTCGGGACAGCACGCGGCCAGTCACACGCCGCTTACCGTGGAGGAAGGAACCGTGGGACGGCGTTGAGTTATTGCGGCGGCGTGATGGGTTTGCCGTTGTTACCAGACGACGTGGACGAGTCGTCCTTTTCGATGAACACCTTCACCAGGAAGTATGCGACGAACGCCGCCACCACCACCCACATCACGATTTCCTTGGTGAGCTGCTTCTTGCTCTTCTCTTCGGGGAGTGTAAAGCCGCCTTCGGTGGTATCGGGCGGGGCGGACGCCGTGAGTGTGGCCGGAATGGCGTCGCGGAGAAAATGGTCATTGTCGGGACGGGCGTCCGGTTCCGCGGGAGCCTCCACACGCATGTGTGTCTGTGCCTGCGCGGGCTTCGGCCCATGCGACGGAAAGCCGGTGGCGACGAGGCAAAACGACACCGCGCCGGCAATAAAGCGCCGGAATGAACACCCGATCGATGTGTGGTTGATCACCGGATCGAAGATAACGGGACGCGCGCGCCT
>DATEHD010000151.1:0-8746 GCA_035279765.1 Candidatus Krumholzibacteriia bacterium
CCGGTCAGATTGGAGGCCATGGAATTGACGTTGTCGGTCAGGTCCTTCCATGTTCCCGCCACGCCGCGCACTTCGGCCTGGCCCCCGAGCTTGCCGTCATTGCCGACCTCTCTCGCCACGCGCGTAACTTCGCCCGCAAATGCATTGAGCTGGTCCACCATGGTGTTGACGGTATTCTTGAGCTCCAGGATTTCGCCCTTGACATCGACCGTGATCTTCTTGGACAGGTCACCGCTTGCGACCGCGGTCGTCACTTGCGCGATGTTGCGCACCTGGCCGGTGAGGTTCGATGCCATCGAGTTCACGGAATCGGTGAGATCCTTCCACACGCCGCTCACGTCGGGTACTTCCGCCTGGCCGCCGAGCTTGCCTTCGGTGCCCACTTCGCGCGCCACGCGCGTCACTTCCGACGTGAACACGCCCAGCTGTTTGATCATGGAATTCACGATCTTGGCGGAGCGGAGGAATTCGCCTTCGAGCGGGCGGCCTTCCATGTCGAGACGCATGGTCTGGCCCAGATCGCCCTGCGCCACCGCGGCGAGCGAACGCGTCACTTCGGTGGTCGGCCACACCAGGTCGTCGATGAGCGTGTTGAGCGCGACCTCCATGTCATTCCACGAGCCGCCGGAGCGGGGGAAGCGGACGCGCTGCTTGGTTTTTCCTTCCTTGCCGACGGCCTGTCCCACTTCTTCGAGCTGCTCGGCCATGGCCTGGTTGGCGCTCACGAAATCGTTCACCGCGTCGGCGATCTTGCCGTGCAATCCCGCCCAGTGCTCGGGAAGGCGCACGCTGAAATCACCGTCGCGAACGGCGAGAAATACGCGCAGAAGCTCGCGTAGCTCTTCCTCGTGAGCGGTGGCAGGCGCCGGTGCGCCGGTGGCCATCGCGCCGTCGCCGCCGATGTGCGCCGCAGTCGGTGTGTTTTCCTGGGTGGGGGTCTTGGGCATTTGCTTCTCCTGGCTCGGACGCTTGATCACGGCCGCAGGCGCGGTTGCTCACCCGCTCTGCGGCGGCTCAAATCAACGAACACCGCCACCTTCTTGCGCACGATCTCGGCGTCGAGCGGTTTGACGAGGTAGTCGGCGCCGCCCGCGGTATACGCGCGATGGATTTCTCCCGGGTCGTTTCCGAAGGCGGTGATGAAAATGATGGGAATTTCACGGCTGCGCTCGAGCGCCTTCAGATTGACGGCGACTTCGAGCCCGTTCATGCCCGGCATGGCCACGTCGATCAGCGCGACGGCGAACGGCTCGCGCAGCGCGAGACTCAGCGCCTCTTCGCCCGAAGTGGCGGTCACGAGCTTGTATTCGGGACGCTCGAGAATCGACGACAGCGCGAGCAGATTCTCCGGGCGGTCGTCGACGAGCAGAATGCTTGCCGGTTTCACCGCCGTGGATTTGTGCGCACCCAACGTCGCGGCCGGGAGGGTGAAATAGACGGTGGTCCCGGAACCCGGAACGCTCTCCGCCCAGATGCGACCCCCGTGCGCTTCGACGATGCCTTTGCAGATGGTGAGACCGAGTCCGGTGCCCTGGCGCTCGAGGCGCGACGCGGTCCAGAACCTGTCGAAGATGTGCGGCATGTCCTCGGGTGGGATGCCCGTGCCCGTGTCCTTCACATGGACGCAGATTTCACCATCGCGCCTGGTTGCACCGACGGTGACGCGGCCTCCGGCGCCGGTGAACTTGATCGCGTTGCCCACCAGGTTCTCCAGCACGCGGTGCAGGCGCTCTTCGTCGGCTTCGATGCTGGGCAGCTCGGGCGAGACATCGGTGGCAATGATCACCGACGCCTCGGCTGCCAGCGCCTGCTGCGAGTCCATCGAGGCGAGAATCATGTCGGCGGGTTCGATGGGACGCCGCTCGAGCGTGAGCCGGTTCATCTCGATGGCGTCGATTTCCACGAGGTCACGGATGATCTGGTCTGCGCGCTGCGCGCTGCGAATAATGCGCTCGATGGGGCGCCGTGCCGGCGAATCGACGAAGCGTTGGAGCAGCGTATTGGCGGCGATCACGATCACGTTGAGGGGATTCTTCAAGTCGTGCACGACCACCGAGAGCATCTGGTCGCGGCCGCGTACCGCGCGCTCGAGCGCGTTACGCTGCAGGAAGAACGAAAACGCGATCACCGCGCGCGAGCCGAGCGTATTCAATAGAAAGCGGTCGTCTTCGGAGAGCTCGCGCTCCGCCGGCAGACCGACGAGCACAACACCCAGCGTTTCACCTTCATTGGCGAGCGGCAGGCACATCCACGTGCGCACGCGCTTGTGATGCGCCATGTCCCGTCCCAGCAGCTGTTCGACCGCCGGGAGCGCCATGGGCTGCAGTCCCTGGGCGCCGGAGACATCGCTCAGGAAGGCGTCGTCATCGCTGCGCGCGAGCATCGATGCGGCGAATCCAGTCTGCATCTGCACGTCGAGGCCCGAGGCGCGGCAGCGGAGCTCGTCGCCCACGCGCACGCAGACGCATTCAATTTCGGATTTGGCCACTTCCTTGACCACCATGAGCGTGCACACCAGGAGATCGTCCAGGGTGGCATCGCGCCTGAGCGCTGTGGACAGCATGGTGGTGGACAGATCCGTGAAGCGCGTGAAGAGGTCGTGACTCTTCTGCGATTCGGCCCGCGCGACGGCACGCGCCTCAGGATTGCCATTACCCCTGGGGTTACGAGCGGAGCGTGTGGAGTCTGATCGCATATTCATAAATTGGTGGTTCTGGGTTTAATGCGACGGGTACACCAAGAGGATTAGTCATCGAGCGTACGGTGCAAATACGCGATTCACCCGACTTCCGGCTCAGGCAAATCCTCAGCAGAAAACCCCAATAACCCCATGCAATAGCAGGGAAGTGGCTCGCTTGACCGGTCCTGCGGACCGGTGTATAGTCGCGCCTCCGGTTCGCCGGAGGGCTAGCCTAACTGGTAAGGCAACGGTCTTGAAAACCGTCGGGCTTAACCGCCCTTGGGGGTTCGAGTCCCTCGCCCTCCGCCAGTTCTTTCGTGGTTCTCACGCGGCGATGCCGCGCGAACTCAGTTACAGACTTAAGGAGAGGTGGCCGAGTAGGTCTAAGGCGACGGTTTGCTAAACCGTTGTACGGGCTTAAACCTGTACCGAGGGTTCGAATCCCTCCCTCTCCGCCAGTTCGAATAGATCCCGACGCCCCCCGGTAGTAGGCGCAACGCAAATGAGCGGCGCGCGACGAGTGGAGTGGCGCGACCGCGGGAGGGACCAGCGATGCGCAGAACACTCGAGTTGAAGCATGTGGAGATCGGGTCACTGTTCAAGGTGGCCTTTGTCCTCTACCTCGTGCTCGGCCTGGTGGCCGGGCTGTTTTTCGGGATGGCGCTGGCGATGGTGGGTTCGCTCTCGTCGCTCCTCGGCGACGAGCACATTCCCGGCCTGGGAATGATCACCGGCGCCGCAGGCTTTGTCGCCGTGCCGGTGATGGCGCTGTGTTACGGAGTGGTCGGTTCGATCGTCGTGTCGATCGTCGGACTCCTGTACAATTTCGCCGCATCGAAAATCGGCGGCGTGAAGCTCGAATTCGAAACGGGGGAAGTGACGCCGGCTCCGGCCGTGGCGTCACCAGCGCAGACGTAGAGACACGGAACAAAGACGTGGGCGCCCGTAGCTCAATTGGATAGAGCGTTTGGCTACGGACCAAAAGGTTAGGGGTTCAAGTCCTCTCGGGCGCGCCATCAATCCATGACGGGGTGCACATCGTGCGCCCCGTTTTTTTGTCCTACTTCGCCACCGCGTTCGCGGGTGAGCTCTTCTTTACGTGCCACCCCAGCATCACGCGCGCCAGCCAGAAGCCGGGCAGCATCGGAAGCCAGAAGCTCAATCCGCGAAAGAGAAGCGTGGCCGAGATCGATGTGGGCACATCGAGTCCCGCCATCTTGAGTGTGAGCACCGACGTGGCTTCGAACGTCCCCAACCCGCCCGGGATGATGCTGATGGTGCGGAACAGGTTCGAGATCATGAAGCTCATGAACACGCCGCTCACCGACGCCTCGCCGCCCAGTGCGTAGATCAGCACCATGATCGTCATGACATCGAGCAGGAAGATGATGGCCTGGTAAACACTGGTTGCCACCAGGAGGCGCCAGTTGCGCACCAGCGACGGATCGGCGTCGCCCACAAAGTGCAGCGCGCGCTTCACCATATTGGATTGGCCGATGCGGTCCGTGCGCGGATGCCGGCCGCGTCCTGAGAGCGCAATCATCGCCGTGGTGAGCGCGGTACCGAAGACGAGAAAGAGCACCGATGTGACAACGATCAGCTTGTTGGTTTCGCCGTGGAGGTTGGCGATCACGAGCGCGGCGGCGAGACACCCCACGTACGCTACGTTGTATGAAGCGGTGTTGAGAAGCGCCGTCGCGGATACGACACCGCGTTCCACACCCTGTTGCTCGAGTGCTTTCGCAAACACGGCGGTGCCGGAAAGTCCGGCGGTGGGGATGATCTGGTCGACGAAGAGTTTGGCCAGGCTGAGGATGTAGGCGCGCCACAGTGTGAGCTTCGCATTGGCCGCGCGCGCCACTTCGCGCCACACTTCACCCTGCGCGAGATACGTCGCCGCTTGCAACAACACCGCGACCAGCAACCATTTTGGCTGCGAGCGACGCAATAGCGCCGCGAACTCGTGCCAGTTGGTGAAATGGAGGGAGACGGCGATGACGGCGCCCATCATCAGGGCGCCGACGAGCCAGTGGAACCAACCTTGGTGGAGGATGGAGCGGCGAGGCGAAGGCGTGGCCATCGCCGCAGTATGACAGTGAGCGCCGCGGCGGAGAACACCAAAACGGAACCCGGCCGGGGACGATCTTTCCGCGACGGGAGAACAAAAACGGGATGCACAGCGCTGTGCATCCCGTTCTTTTTTCAGGCCGCGCCGGGCGCGGAAGCACGCCACTCACGACGATGGCGTGGGTACCCTTGAAGACCGGCGACTGATTCTCGACCGGCCCCGCGCCAGCGCGGCCATATTATTGTAAATCAACTGGCTACCTGAAATCCATAATCCTTTGGCTTAAGCGCCCAGGCCCGCGAACAACTGCCAGCTAGAACGAAAACGAGGCCTGGATCGCGGGAATCATGTCCCACTGCGTGTTGTCGATCCGTGTGAACTGGGTGACGCCCTTGATCACGAGCTCGCGCGTCACGTGGTAGTCGATGCCGGTCTCCCAGCGATCCACCGGAGCGTCCCATGTCACGTCGACGCCGGCGCCGTTCGTCACCTTGTTGAAACGCATCGCGTCATACCGGACCGCGGCTTCCCAGCCGGGGATGAATGCGTAGACTGCTTGCACATAATATACCTGATTGTCGAGGCCGTTCGCGCGAACCGGCGTGTCCCAGTGATTCCACCAGTATTCGCCCATGAACGACAGCAGCCACACGTTCCACGTGCCGCTTACCCCCACGAGATTCTGAAAATAGTCGTTCGCCGTTTTGCCCTTCGGCAAATAGGGCGACACCACGCGATCGAAATACGCGCCGCGCGTGGCCGAGAGCCACAGGCGCAGCCCCGGCGTGAAGGCGTAGCCGACCTTGCCGTGCACGGCGAGATTCTCGTTCGAGTCCGCGCCCTGCACGGACGCCGACGCGGAGCCGAGCGTCACACCGCCCGCAAATTCCACGCGGCCCAGTGTGCCCAGTGAATACAACCCGTAGTTCCAGCAGTTGTCATACAGAACCGGGCTCGCCGCGTAGTACTTGCCGCGCACCGCGCCCAGCGAATCCTTGTATGCAACGCCATACTGGCCCTGGCCGCGCATCGCGAGCAGCTGGTCGAGGCTGGTCGGAACGCTGAAGGCGGTGAGCGACGTCTTCCAGTACTGCGCCATGGGAATCCCGATGAGCGGATTCTTGTTCGAATACGTGTGGCTCGCCCAGATACCGTCGTGCACCGGGATCATTCCGGCTTCGAGGAACACATTGCGCTGGTCGAAGAGACGATGCATCACGTAGCCGCCGTAGAAGCGATAGGTGCTGTAACTCTCCGGCGACACCAGGAACTGCAGGTACACCGATGTGTTGCCGCGGTTGCCTTCGACGAACAGGCGCGCCCGCAGTCCATCGAAGTTGGTGTCGTTGGTGTTGAACGTGTTGTAATTGCGATAGTCGCGGTCGTCGCCCGCGACCATGTCGATCAGGCCGCGCACCTGCACACCGCCTTCCGCCCTCGCGTTTACCGCAAGCGCGAGCACGGCGAGGAGCCCGATCGCGGCCAGGGCGATACGACGACCACCCGCTGAAGGAACCAGAGGTTCAACCCGTAAAGCGTGTCTCATACCATGACTCCTTGTTTCTCCACGGCCGTGGCCGGAAGAGTTGCACCCGTTGCGGATCTGGGCAGAACCAGCGTAAAGGTGCTGCCGCGACCCAGCGCGCTCGTCACCAGGACGCGTCCACCATGCTTCTCGATAATCACCTTGCACAGGGCGAGTCCCATGCCGAATCCCTTGGATCCGTACCGGTGCGTTCCCGACGTGTGATGCATCACGTCGCCCACTTCATAGATTTTTTCGAAGATCCACTTCAGCTCGTTCTGTGGAATTCCAATGCCGGTGTCCTCCACCGAGATGTGAACGTCCATACCGACGACCATGGCGCGCACGCGCACCAGCCCGCCGTCCGCGGTGAAGCGGATGGCATTGTCGATCAGGGCGAGAATGGCGTCGGTGAAGCGCAGCGCGTCCGCCATGACCGGCAGAGGCTCCGGGCCGAGGTCGACGGTCATGCGCAGGTGGCGCTTCTCCGCCACCTCCTTGCGACCCAGGGCGGCGTCGCGCACCATGTCGCGCACATCGCGGCGCTCGAGCTGGAGCTTCTGCAGGCCCTGTTCGTAGTAAGTGAGGTCGAGCATCGACTGCACGAGGCGGTTCAGACCCGTCAGCTGCTCGGTGATGAGGTTCGTCGTCTCGCGCACATTCTCGGGCACGGTGCCGAGCGCGCCGCTCGCAATCATCTCGTTGAAGCCGGTGATGATGGTGAGCGGCGTGCGCAGCTCGTGTCCGGCCAGCGCGATGAAGTTGCTCTTGGCCTGGTCCAGATTTTTCAGGTGCTGCACGTATGTGTTGAGCGACTCGCGCATGTGCACGAAGTTGCGGCCGAGCAGCGCCACTTCGTCGCTGCCGCGCTGGTCGATGGGATAGTCGTACTGGCCCCGGGTGAGTGCCACGGACGCCTGCACGATGCGTGAGAGCGGCTGCGAGATCGAGCTCGCGGTGAAGAAGCCGACAAGCAGCGTCACGATGACGGCGGCCACGCCGCCAACCACCAGCCGCTTCTCGAGCACCAGGATGGGTGTCATCTCGGTCATGAGCTCGCGGCCCACGAACGCATCGAAGCCGTCATCGGGTGCCACGCCACCCACGCCGACGTGAATGGTGAGATATTCGCGGCCTTCGTGGGTGCGGCTGAACGCTTCCGAAAGCGTCACCGAGCCGCGCGCGATACTCGACGCGATTCTCGCCGTCGGACGCCACGCCTCGAACTCGCCCGTCTGGGTGGGATACGTGCTTGCCAGCGGAATGCCCGCGCGCGCCAGACACACGTCCGCGCCGGTCAGCCGCTTTACTTCGTCGACGAACTCGCCGTCGAGGAAGCTTCCGATGCGCACAATGGCTTCCAGGTTGTGGAGCACATACACAGGGGCCACCGCGGCGGTGACAAGCTGGTTGTCCATCTGGTAGAAGTCCGCAACGGCCGAGCCCTTCATGGCCATCTCGATGCCCGCGTGTCCGGTCTTTTCGTGCAGTGACGCCTTTTCCGGCGCGTTCATCCAGCCGTCGTCGCCCGAGCGCGTGACACAGGTGAGGAGCTTTCCGTTGGGATCAAAGATCTCGATGTAGTCGGCGTCGGTGATGCGCAGGAAATCCTCGGCCACACCGCCCACCGTGGGAATGAACTCGGCGCCGCGCTCTTCGCGCGGAATGGAGAAGGGGGCAAAGAAGCGCGGGTCGCGCACGGTCACCTGCGCCATGCTCACCAATTCGTTCCGGCGCGACGTCAGCATCTGCACGAACACCGAGCCCGATTCGGCGAGGCTCTGCTGCACGCGATCCCGCACCGCATGGTTGGCGGAGTGGATGGCCGAAAACAGGATCGTCACCAGGATGGCGATCAGCGGCACCGTCGTGAGAATGACGATACGCGTGCGAAGATTGCCGAAACGAAACATGGCGTCGTGGCGGTGAGTGCCGTCTTCCTTTGCTACCAGCTGTGAGTGCCGTCTTCCCCTGCTATTACTAGAGGTTCACGTCGAGGTCGTTGACGCCGTCACCGATGGTGATCTTCATGGAGCGATCGCCGAGATCCGGATGCCACACGCGCAGCGTGTAGGTGCCGTTGGGGAGATCGCCGAAGTTGTAGGCGCCGTTATCGTCGGGTTGCGTGACAAACGGCGAATCCACCACGAGCACATACGCGGACATGGTGGAGTGGATGTCGCAAAACACCTGCACGACACCCGGCTTGTCGAACGTCACCTGCTTGGACTTGCCCTTGCCGTAGTAGCCGAGATCGAACTTCTTCGCTTTCGAGTAGGAAAAAACGTTGTGGTAGACGAGGTCTCCGTTGGGGAAGTCCACAGTCGTTCCCACCGACACTCCGAGCACGTGCGGCTCGAAGGCCTGGTTGATCTGTTTGAGCTGCGGCTTGCCCGCGCTCTGATGCAGCACCACGTGCGTGTTCGGGCCCTCGAGATAAACCACGACATCGTGCGGCGTCGTGCTGTGCATG
>DATEHD010000152.1:0-4053 GCA_035279765.1 Candidatus Krumholzibacteriia bacterium
GTGGGCGAAGAATTCATTGAGCCAGTCCGCGACACACATGGGCGGCACGCGCAGGAGCTCCGCCATGCCGTCCTTGCCGAGCTTGCGCATGGCCATGCCGCTCTTGAGGAGGGTCTGGATCGACCCGCTCTCGAGGGTGCCAATGCGGCCGATGTCGGGCGGAATCTCGTTGAGCAGCGGCTCGATGACGCGGCGCGCGTTCGCCACGAAGCTCCGGTAGCGCCCCCAGCCGGCCGCGTCGTCAGCACCACAAACGCTTGCGATCTCGCGCGCCGTCGCATCTTCATCTGCTGAGAGCACAATCCCGTGACCATTCTCTTCGGCAATCAGCACTGAGCTCGCCGTCGTCATCTCCAATCCGTGCTCGGTGAGGAGCAGCGCGTCGACAAGGCCGGGACGAACCTGCCGCGTGTCGTGCAGGAGGCCGGTGTGGCGATAGCCCGGGTGGAATTCTTCTCCGGCGCACATGCCGCCGGCGATGTCGCGGCGTTCGAGCACGAGCACGCGTCGTCCCGCCTTCGCCAGGATGGCGGCGGTGGTGAGGCCGTTGTGGCCCGCGCCGATCACGATGACGTCGTAACGTGCCACGCTACACCTCCCCCGAGGAGAGGAGCGCCTTGGCGCACAGCTCGCCCGGTGATCCCATGATGCCGCCGCCCGGATGCGCGCCGGATCCGCACAGCCACAGGCGCTTCACAGGCGTCTTGTAGCGCGAGAAGCCCGGCGTCGGGCGCAGGAAGAGCAGCTGCTCGAGCGAGAGCTCGCCCTGGAAAATATTTCCCTCGGTGAGGCCGATCTCGTGCTCGAGGTCCCACGGCGTCATCACCTGGCGGTGCAGGATCGACTCCTTGAGACCGGGGCAATACTCCGCGAGCGTGTCGACCACGGTGTCGCCGAATTCCTCGCGGCGCGCGGGCCAGGTGTCGGCGCCTTCTTTCAAGTTGTACGGTGCGTACTGCACGAAGATCGACATCACGTGCTTGCCCGCGGGCGCCACACTCGGATCCACGAGCGACGGAATCACCACGTTGAGATACGGACGGCTCGAGAAGTTGCCGTACTTGGCTTCGTCGAAGGCGCGCTCGAGGTAATCCACCCCGGGGGCGATCGCGATGTCGCCGCGGATGTGCACACCGTCTCCCGGCCGGCAGGTGAAATCAGGCAAACGATCCAGGGCGAGGTTCACCTTGCCCGAGCTGCCGCGGTACTTGTAGCGCTTCACGTGCGACACAAATTCCGTGTCGAAATGTTTCTCGCCCACCAGCGAAATAAACGTGCGGCGCGGATCGGCGTTCGACACCACGGCGTCGGCGTCGATCTCTTCCCCATCTTCGAGCACGACTCCTCGCGCGCGCTGTCCTTTCACCACGATGCTCGCCACCGGTGCGCTGGTGCGAATCTCGGCGCCCTGCGCCAGTGCCGCATTGGCAATGGCCTGGCTGACACCGCCGGTGCCGCCCTTGGAAAATCCCCACGAACGAAACGCGCCGTCGATCTCACCCATGTAGTGGTGGAGCAGCACATATGCCGTTCCCGGCGAGCGCACGCCGAGGAAGGTGCCGATGATGCCGCTGCACGACATCGGCGCCAGGAGCGCGTCGGACTCGAACCACATCTTGAGAAAATCCACGCCGCTCATGGTGAGCAGCTGCGCGTGGAGCTCCATCATGTCGGGACCGAGATCGCGCAGGTGCTTCACGAGCATGTTGAGCTTGTTGAGCTCGGCGGGATGCATCGAGCCCGGATCCGGCGGCTGCGAGTCGATGATCTGCTTCACGAAGAAGCTCATCTTGGTCATCGCCAGCGAAAACTCGGGATAGATCTCCGCGTCCTTGCGGCTGAAGCGCGAGACTTCGCGCCGCGTCTGGTTCGGATCGGGCCAGCGCACCAGCCCCGGCCCTTCGAGGTGCGGCGTGAACGAGCACTCGAGCGGGATCAGCTGCATGCCGTGCTTGGTGAGATTGAGCTCGCGGATGATGTGGGGCCGGAACAGGCTCACCACGTACGAGCACACGCTGTACTTGAAGCCGGGATAAACTTCTTCCGTGACCGCCGCGCCGCCCAACACGTGGCGGCGTTCGAGCACCAGCACGCGCCGCCCCGCCTTGGCGAGGTACGCCGCCGCCACGAGCCCGTTGTGCCCGCCGCCCACGATGACGACGTCGTAACGCTTCGGCATCTACTTGCGCTTCCTCTCGGGATTGAAAAACGGCGTGTCGACAACGACCGCGCGCGCGGTGCGGCGCTCGTACTCCACCGTTACTTCGAAGCGGAGCTCGGTGCCCGGTGACGCGCTTTCCGCGCGCACGGTGGCGAGGGCCAGGTTCTTTTTGAGTAGCGGAGACCATGCGCCACTCGTGGCCTGGCCGACGAATTCACCGCGCTGGTTGTATACCGGCCGCGCGTCGCGCCAGCCGCCGGGATGCACTTCGGGCGGAAGTCCGTGCGAGCGAAACAGCGCTTCGAACTCGTTCCAGTCGATCTCGAGACCGACGATCTTGCGCGGCGTGCCGTGCTGGGTCTCGCGGATGAGCGCGTCGCGGCCGATGAACTGCTCGCGCTCCAGCGCCACCATCCAGCCCAGCCCGAGCTCGTACGGCGACGACTTGCGCGACGGAATGAGACAGCGCAGAGACGAGTAATAGTCGACGCCGTTGAGGATGAAACCTGCTTCCACGCGCGTGACATCCATGGCATCGAGCCCCGCGGGCTCGAGACCGTACGCGTGTCCGGAAGCCACCAGCGCGTCCCACACAGGAATGGCGTCGTCGTTTTTCATCCAGATCTCGAAGCCGAGATCACCGGTGTAGCCGGTGCGCGAGACCAGCACGTCGCGGCCGTCGATGCGGGCGGCCTTCATGCGGAAGAAACCGAGCTTCTCCGCTTCGCCCTGGGTGACTGCATTCACCACGTCGCGCGATGTCGGTCCCTGGATGGAGAGTGCGGCGATCGAATCGCTCACGTCGCGCACGGTCACATCGAAGCCGCGCAGGGTGCGTTCGAGCCAATGCCACGCGGGCTCCGACGACGTCACACGAAAGAAATCGGCGTCGAAGCGCGTCACCGTTCCGTCGTCGATGATCTTGCCTTCATCGTTGCACCAGCAGACGTAGGCAACCTGTCCCGCTTTGAGCTTGCGGATGTCGCGCACCATGATGCGCGTGAGATACGCCGCGGCATCCTTGCCGCGCACGTCGTACTTGTAGAGGGGCGAGACGTCGATCAGACCGCACGCGTGGCGGAACGCGAAATACTCGCGGTCGTGCGTGGTGTCGTAGGAACGCACCGCGTAGAAGCCGGCCCAGTCCTTGTAGAACAGGCTCGTGCAGAGCGCGGAGGTTCGGGGATGGAACGGCGTCGCGATGGGCATTGGTCGTCTTGGATTTTTTCTGGAATGCCCGGGATTGGAGCACTCGGGCCGCGCGATCATAGCCGAATTAAAAGGCCCCGGCAACCCGGATCACGGCCGCGACTCCGGTTGCTAACCCTTTTGCCAGCCTACTCTTACTCATTATTTCTCGGGTCCGCGTTGACGGCCGTGTACCTCAGGACTAGGCTGTAGTTGAATAAACGACCCAGTACTCGTTAAAGGACCGGTTATGATTCATTCACCGACTTGCCAACACGCGCTGCGTGCACTCGTTTATCTTGCTGAAAAGAATTCTCCCCGCCCGGTCCTGGTGCGCGAGATCGCGGATGCGTCGGGAGTGCCCCGGCAGTCACTCGCCAAGATCCTGCACGCGCTCCGCAACCAGGGGCTGGTCCGTTCGACCAAGGGGCCCGGCGGTGGATACCGCCTGGCGCGTCCCGGTGACGCGATGCGTGTCGTGGAAGTCATCGAGGCCGTCGACGGTCACATTGAGCTGCGCAAGAAGTGCGTGCTCGGGCTCGACCAGTGCACCGACCTGGCGCCGTGCGCGTTGCACGATGTGTGGAAAGTTTTTCGCGAGAACTACTACTCCACCATTTCCAGCATGTCGCTGCAGGACGCCGCCGAAGCACTCAAGCGCAAGCACGCGCTGCGCGACGCGCTCGCATCGAAGCCGGTCGCAC
>DATEHD010000153.1:0-8671 GCA_035279765.1 Candidatus Krumholzibacteriia bacterium
CGCGAGCGTCTGCGCGAAGCGGGCGAGAAGAGCGGCCGCGTGAAGGCCGCCGCGCAATCCACGGAGACGTACGTGCGCGAGAATCCGTGGACCGCGGTGTTGATCGCAGCCGGTCTCGGCTACGTGATCGGCAACCTCGGACGCCGGCGCTAGGCCGCGGAGTCGCCCCGATGAGCACATTCGAGTCAGACGAGGACGAGAGAGCGCGCGAAGACAGCGAGCGCTCCGACGAAGACGAGCGCGAGCCCCGTCGCGGCATTTTCGGCTCGGCGAAGCATCTCCTGCACCGCCTGGTGTCGTTGCTCCACCATCGCGCCGAGCTCTTCACCACCGAGCTGGAAGAAGAAATCACGCGCCTTGTCGGCGTGCTCCTGTGCAGTTTTGCCGGCGTGCAGTTCGCCATCATCGGACTCACCTTCGGGGCGGTGACTGTGCTGCTCTTCGTCCCCGAGGGAGCGCGGCCGTGGGTGGCGCTCGGGTTGGCGGTGCTGTTTCTCGGCCTCGCGGCTGCGGGCGGTATCATCATCGTGAAAATTGTGAAGGCGAAAGCGCGGCCTTTCGACGCCACGCTGCGCGAGCTCGAAAAGGACCGCGACCGCCTGAAGGACCGCTCGTGAGCTCGCGGCTCGAAACCCTGCGCGAGCGCCGGCTGGCGATGGTTGCTACGTGCGAACAGGATCGCATCGACCTCTCGGATGCGTTTGCGGGGGTGCAGCGTGAGCTGCACGTGGCCGACCGGTTGGTGGCCGTGGCGCAGCGCTTGTCGCGGCACAAAGCAATTCTGGGTGTGATGGCGGCGGGGCTGGTGTTGGCGCCCGTCATGGCGCGCAAGTGGATCCGGCGCGCGTCGTGGTGGCTGCCGATCGCGATCCAGGGTTATAGGATCATCCAGTCGTCGCGCCGCGAGCGACGAACGCGCCGCCGCGACAGTCCGTCAACCGCCGAATGATTTCTCGACGCCGGTCACGATCTTCGTGACGCCAGTGCTCACCTGTTCGTAGAGCGACGTCGCTTCCTTCGTGAGCTTCTCCGCAGTTTTCTTGTCCGACAATCCCTGCGTATTGATCAGAACATTCAGGTGCGCGCCCTTGGACGCCGCCTGCAGACAAAGGGCCGCCACGCCCGCATCGCTGACCGAGTTCTTGTTGCCGTCGCGCGCCGCGCGCCCCACCAGCGGAAGCGTTTTCGCGCACGCGCGCATGACCGACATGGGTACTTCGATGGCGCGCATGGTGGCGTTCTGCATGGCAGCTTCACGCGCCGCTTGCTCGTCGTGCGTGGCCTTGGGCATGCGACCGGCCGCCATCACGGCGTCGAACGCGCGCGCGTCGTCGTCCACCGCGCGGAGAAACTCGGCTTTGATCTCCTGCGCCGTCACTGCCGTCTCGCTCATCTCCTTCGACACTTTTTCGTAGCCTTTCTTGCCGTAGGTGAGGTTCCCCACCATCGCGGCCAGCGACGCCGCCAGTGCTCCGCACAGGGCGGCGACACTGCCGCCACCGGGCACGGCCGTGCCTTCCGATGTCTTGTCGGCAAAGTCGCGAATTGTCGATGAAGCGAGCGGCGCATCCGTCGCGACACGGTATTCGATGATCTTCTGCATGGGATCAAATCCTCCAAGCTCTCTCAGGCCCAGCGATTGAACCGCGGTTTCCACCAGCTGTGATTCCGGCGCACCAGCGGATGCATCCTGCATCTCGAGGTAATAACGCCCCGCGCGGGTGAGCGCCGCCAACGGCAAGAGACCCACCAATTCACTTCCGGTGGCGCGCAGGCCGCGCATCTCCGCCTGCCGTTTGGTTTCTTCGAAAGCGATGTGCGGCGGGGTGACATCGAAATCAGTGAGATTGATGGAGACCTGCGCGCGCTGGTACTCGTCGATGTACCACCCCACCGCTTTGCACGCCTTGAGCGTCCCCGGCTCAAAGATGAAGTCGCCGTTCTGGTCGCGCAGCATGCGGCCGTGTTCGTCCTTCTTCTTGCGGCCGGCCTCGCGAATGGCGAGCGCGATGTCGGTGGCTTTCTTCTTGTCGCGCGTATTGAGATTCACGTTGTACGCGATCAGGAACTTGCGCGCACCAATCACCGTGGCACCCGCGCGCGCATTCATTTTCGCCACGCCGAAATCCGGCTTCCAGTGCGGGTCCTTCAGCTTCTCGGCCAGCCCTTCGTATTCACCCGAGCGGATCGACGAAAGACTCTGCCGGTCTTCCTGCGTCGCGGCGTACTCGTAGAGATAGACAGGAATGCCCAGCTCGCGCGCCACGCGCTCGCCCAGCGTTCTGGCCAGCGTCACGCAATCGTCCATGGTGGCCGTGCCCAGGGGGACAAACGGGCACACGTCGGTAGCGCCCATGCGCGCATGTTCGCCATGGTGCTTCGACATGTCGATCAGCTCGGCCGCCTTCGCGATGCCGCGAAACGCCGCCTCCACCACGCGGCTGGCATCGGCCACAAACGTCACCACGGTGCGATTGGTGTCGCGCCCCGGATCCACATCCAGCATGTGCGCGCCCTCCGCGCCCGCAATCGCCGCCACAATGGCGTCGATCACCGTGCGATCGCGGCCCTCGCTGAAATTAGGAACACACTCGATCAGTTTCATGCTCTTCACAGTCTTACAAGCAGACGGCCCAGCCACTCGCAACGGCGTTCCACTGCGCTGGAAGGTTCGACCAGTATGCGAGCCGCGTCGGTCGCGAAGATGGATTATTGCACCATTTGTCGCCCGCAGCGAATGCTGCCTCCGCGTTCACAGCCAGTATGACCATCATTATCCGAAGAATTAGCCTCATTTGCGATCCTCCCTTGCCTCCGCTCCTGCAACATCAATTCTAAAAGCACCCCGTTCACGAAGCCTGCTAATGCCCGCAAAGAAGAGATCCTTGGAGTCCCCGCTCCACATCATGTTTCCGAAATACATCCAGCCGCCTTCGACACGAAGACGTTGCTTTCGAAGCATGTCAAAAACATAGACGGTAGTTGTTGCGGGCCAGGGAATCGGAAGAGCGGGCTTCTCGCCAATTGCATACGCTAAGTAGCGCTGGTCAGGCGAGACGCGCAGCGCATCCAGGTAGACCGAGTGGTACCGATGTTGATGTTCAAACACCAACGTCTTGATGTTTCTCTCATCGCGTCGTATGAGACGTATGGTGTCACCACCCACATTTTCTCCACTGTATACAATGTCAAGCATCGTCGTGTCTCGACACGGGACGCTGAACTGGTTGTAGACACCGGCTGCTTGAAGCCCATGCTGGTTGAGCTTTTTCTCGATTGTGTGATACGTCCCTACGCAATCACTGCCGCGCACTGCGCCCATGGGTTGATAGCTAACCACACCCTCCGCAATCCCTGCAGTAAACGCGAGCCAGACGGTGGAACCGTGGGCATCGATGCAACTGCTGCAGTCGAGATAGTAGGTATTGCCGATCCAGCCGCTTGGTGCCACCCATCCGTCGGCGGACAACCAAGGGTGTGTATTATTGTATTCAAAATGCACGACCGGGACGAGTTGGCTAAGATCATGGTGGGTCTTCCGTCCAGTGGGCAGTTCGATGGTTACGAGGTGATCCTCCGTTGCTGTATCTGGAGTTCCGTATGCGGCCAAGTACGCGAGAAAATGTTCTTCCGGAGAGATTGAAAACCATGCCTTTCCAGGACCAGGCATCAGGTCCTCAGTCCCCGGAATGGCTTGCGGCACAGGGCCGCTCGAGCTACAGCCCGCGGCAGCCATCACCAGACTTATGAGGAAGATTCCAGCGGGGCGACGGTTGGCAAGAGTGAGAAGGGCTTTGCACGATGAGACCACATTGAACGCCGCTTCAAGCCGACGGAGCAAACACACCATCCCTTGGTCCTTCGACGGCATCAAGTTTTCCCTAGGGTCCATTTACCGACACGCGGGTTTGTATCGATAACCGCCGTGGGTACAAGTGAAGTCTCGCACCTACCGTTCGGGAAGCATGCTGCTGAAGCGCAGCATATGTTGTCCAGTAGATTATTTTCATTTGGCTAGATCGCCTCTCCACCTAAGCGCCACGTACCATCCGCTCGCCATCCAGTGCGGCACCAGGTTCGCGAAATCCGCGTCGAAGGTGCCCAGGGCGCGATTCTGACGCATGTGCTTCGAGATGGTAAGAATGAAATCAGAATTCATGAAGCGGTGCACGTCGAGACCATGACGCTTGAACAAAGCGAGCAACGTGCCGCGCGTGTAGTGCTGGCAATGATCGGGCCCCGTGCCGGCGACGTACGGCGGCTTCCCCATCCATTGTCGCAGCCAGTTCCAGCGCCGCAGCACGTGGTGCGGGCGTACATAGTTGGAGAGCTCCCACGGGCCGTAGCCGTTGGGTGTGGTCACGATCACGAGACCGCCGGGTGCGAGATGACGAACGATGTTGTCGAGAAGGGCGTCCGGGTCGAGCACGTGCTCCATCACTTCCGATGCGACGATCACATCGTAGCGGGCATCGTGGCGAAAGGTAAACGCGTCCTCGATGCCGGCAGTGAGGTTCCCCTCGAGGCGTAGCTCGCGCGCCCGCGACACCAGGCGGTCCACGTCGGCCCTGTCGATATCGAGCGCTCGAACGCGAGCTCCCAGCCGTGCCAGCGGAAGCGTGATCCCTCCCACCCCGCACGCCACTTCCAGGATCGACAGATCCGCCGCCGGTACACGTCGTTCAGCCGCGAAATCCTCCACGGCGCGATAGACGAACAGCAGCTTCTTCTTGTCGACGGGGTCGGTGTAGGGGCTGGCAGCGGCGAATTCTTGAAAACTGACGGACGCGTGCATGCGACGCCATCATAGCACGACCGCAACGCGTCACGAAAATGCCGGCGGGAGCAAAAAAAACGCGGCCTTTTGTGTGGAAACGGGGTGCCCGGACGATGTCCCCACACAATCGGCCACGCTCAATCGGAAGAGAGAGGCGCGGCCTCTTGCGCAGGAACGGGGTGCCCGGACGATGTCCCCACGCAATCGGCCGCGCGCTATATACGGCCACGCTGTATCAAACACGACGGCGAGCACTCCATCCCGAGCACACGCCCCCAGTCGCGGGGACAGAGGTACTCGCCGTCGTAATCCGTCCGCTTCGATTATTTCCGAAGCGATTTATTTGAGCCCGAGCCACGAGGTGCGTGGTTGCACGGTGCGGGTGAGGTCACGCCCACACCCCGGGCTCGAGCAGTACAAGGGGGTGCGAACGCCTGGAGGTTCGCACTCTGCCCGAATTCTTTGTGTGACACGATCCCCTTGCCCGGGATCGGTTCTGGTCTTGTTTGACCCGATCGCCAACGCTTGTTCGGCTGACGGGTCTGGAAGATTGTCGCCTTCCGCGAAAGGGCAAACAATCAGGAGAAATAACTAGAGCCGCGTACGGAATCTCTGGGTGTGCCGGGATAGGACACACTTGCAAATCCTGGGGGATTGACTGCAGCAAAACGATAGCGAGCGACCCGCCAGGGCGCAACCCTCAACCGCCGCGGACCGTGTAAATTTTCGGCAAATGGTTTTGCGGGAGGAGTTTTCTGGAACGATGCGGTGCTACACGATACGCGTGATGGTGCCGCAATTGGGGCATTTCATCTGCGATGCAGAAAAAATGGGCGAGAGCTGCAGGGCGTGCCCGCACGAGCATGAGAAGGTCTCCCACTCACCCGGCGTGCGACGGCGGTATTCGAGGGGCTGCTGCGGTCCCGGCGCTTCCGCCAGCGGCTGTGCGAACGGAATTTCGTTCGCCCCGCCGGCCGCCGTTTTCTGCGTCCCGACGATGGCGCCCACGGCGGCCGCCACCTGCTGGAAGTCCGCCACCTGTGCGCGCGGAATCTCGTTGGTCCGTCCGCAGCGCGGGCACTTGATCTCGCTTTCCTTCATGTCGGGCGGAACCTTGATCTTGAGACCGCACGCGCACACGAGGAATGCATAGCCGTTGACGGCGCGCATGAGATCCATCACGTCGCGCGCCTGATCCTTCTCGCTCTGCTCCTTCACCACGCTCGGGTCCGCCGGACGAATGGCGATGTTCTTGTCGGTCTTGAGCGCCGACGCCGGAATCAGCCGCGACGCCTTGCCGGTCGCTTTCGCAAATGCGTGCTCGTAGCTGACGAGCGACGCGCCCTGGCTCATGGCGCGCAAAATAGCGATGCGCTCCGCGATGGGCGGATGCGTGCTTCCCCACTCCGACACCGACGCACCCTTGAGCGCGAGCGGATCGGCGATGAACATGGGTGCGGTGACCTTGTTGGCGGCCTCGAGCGGCACGTCGTTGTCCGAGATTTTCTCGAGCGCGCTCGCGAGCCCTTCGGGATAACGCGTGAGCTGCACCGCGCACGCGTCGGCGAGGTATTCGCGCTTGCGCGAAATGGAGAGGTAGAGCAGTCGCGCAAAGAGCGGCCCCAGGATGGCAAGCACGATGGCCGCGACCATGATGATGGCCGCGCCGCCACCACCGCCGCCTTTTTCGTCACGACGATAGCGACGCGACGATCCGCCACCGCTGAACCACATCCCGCGCAGGAACACCTGCGAGATGAGCACGATGCTCCCCAGCATGATCGACGCCAGCGTGAGGAACTGGGAGTCGCGGTTCATGATGTGGGACGTCTCGTGCGCGATGACGCCCTGGAGCTCGTCGCGATTGAGACGTGTGAGGAGTCCGGCGGTGACAGCAATCGAGCTGTCTTCAGGCTTGAGGCCGGTGGCGAAGGCGTTGGGCGCCTTCTCGTCGATGATGTAGACCTTGGGCGTCTTGGGAAGGCCCGCCGCGATGCGCATCTCCTCGACTACATTGAAGAGCTGCGGCGCGACGTCCGCCGTGACTTCCTTGGCGTGGCTCATCTTGAGCACGAGCTCGGGACCACCGAACACGCTCGCGGCCGACATGATCACCCACACGGCGGTGGCGATGATCAGGCCGATCCAGCCACCGCCGTTGTGCCCGATGGTCGCTTCGCCGATGAACCAGCCGAGACCGAGCAGAAGTGCCGCCATGCCCATGAAGAGCAAGGCGGACTTCCGCCGGTTGGACGCTATCAGCTCCCACATCATGGCGTGTTAGCGCTGGAACGAAACCTTCGGCGCTTCGCGCTCGGTCTTGTCTTCCACCTCGAAGAACGTTTCCGGTCGGAAGTTGAACATGCCCGCGATGACGTTCGACGGGAACATCTCGATCTTGTTGTTGAATAACAGGACCGCGTCGTTATAGGCCTGGCGCGCGAACGAGATCTTGTTCTCGGTCGACGTCAGCTCTTCCTGCAGGGCGAGGAAGTTCTGGTTGGCCTTGAGGTCGGGATAGTTCTCCACCGTGACCATGAAGCGCGAGATGGCACCCGAGAGCTGCGCTTCCGCCTGGCTCTTGTCCTGCACCGTGCCGGCGCCCATGGCGCGGCTGCGGGCGTCGGTGATGGCGGTGAGCGTTTCGCGCTCGTGCGTCATGTAGCCTTTCGCCGTCTCGACAAGATTGGGAATCAGGTCGTGCCGGCGCTTGAGCTGCACATCGATCTGCGACCACGCATTCTTGACGCGGTTGCGCAGCTGGACGAGCGAGTTGTACATGCCTGAAAAAGCGATCACCGCGATGACGATGATGGCGAGAAAAACAAGTGCAGCAATACCCATATGAAACCCTCCTTAGTTACCGTGACGGCGAGTGGTCGCCGCCGAACATCGATCGCAAGAAAACGTGAATCTTGTGCGCTTCCGGAAAGCTCGAAAGTTTGACCACGGCGTCGAGCTCTCCGCCGTCGAGCCATGTCCCGTGGTGCTTCTCGCACCTGTCGATCAGAACGTTCATGTCCTTCCCCGCGCGGGTGATGCGCGCCTTCTCCATTTTCCTGGAGCAGATCGGGCAGCGCCGCTTTTCTTCCGTGCTGTCGTCGACGCGCGTCGCGCGGCGGCGAATTTCCTCGCGGCCTTCGGAGCCGTCGAGGAGCAGGTCCATCTCTTCCGCGTCCAGCCACACACCGCCGCACGTGAGGCAATGGTCGATCTCGATCTGGTCCATTTCCAGGACGACCATCGGGACGTTGCAGACGGGACAGTTCATGTATTGGCGTTGGTTACACTTGGAGCGGTCGGGCTATTCGGCCTTTATTTGCGCGGAGCCGGGGCGCGCTTGCCGATGGCCGCGAGCGCTGTCTGGACGACGTGTTCGACGTTGAAACCGAGCTTGTCCATGACCACCGCGCCCGGCGCCGAGGCGCCAAAACGCGTGAGACCGATGATGGCGCCGCGATCGCCTACCCATTCTCTCCACCCCAGCGTGGCGCCGGCCTCGATGGCCACCTTGCGCGCCGCTTTGGGCAACACCGACGCCCGGTAGCGCGGGCTCTGCGCCCGGAACAGCTCCCACGACGGCATGGAGACGACGCGAACGCCGAGGCCGCTCTTGGTCAGCTCGGCGCGCGCGGCGAGGGCGAGGTGAACTTCGGAGCCGGTAGCGATGAGTACGATGGCGGGCTTCCCGTGTTCCGACTCGGCGACGACGTAGGCGCCCTTCGCCACACCGGCATGGATGCGCTCGCGGTCCCCTTCCAGGACGGGCAACGCCTGCCGGGTGAGCACCAGTGCCCGCGGTCCGCGCATCTCGAGCGCGCACGCCCACGCGGCGGCGGTCTCGTTGGCGTCCGCCGGGCGGAACAACGTGAAATTGGGAATCGCGCGCAGGCT
>DATEHD010000154.1:0-2865 GCA_035279765.1 Candidatus Krumholzibacteriia bacterium
GTTCGTTGCTCCTTCCAGAACTGTGCAATCCCCCGCATGTCCTCCGTTTCCGGCCACGCGCCCGACGGATCCTTGTACACGCGGTCGCGGAGCGTTCGGTTGGGGAGAGAATAAACATCGACGGCGATGAGCAGCGCAAACGCGGCAATTGCTGCCCACTGCAGCCATTTCCGCCGCGGGGCCACGACCGCCGTGGCGATCGCACATATAATGAGGGGCGTCATGATCAGGCCCCACCGGTACCCCAGTGGAAATATCCCCAGCGCATCGGCCGCCGCATAGACGTTGATTGCCACCGCGAACCAGATGAGCAGTCGTGGTGCGCGCCGGATCGCCACCACCATGAGAAACAGCGCGGGCGCTATGACAAGCGCCGGCGCAATGTGTGTGTGCGGCCAGCCGGTAAATTGGAAGGCCAGGAGCTCACACGACATCTGCCATTTCTTCTGCAGAATGCCCGTCACCGTGTGGCGCGCGGAGGACGACACGCTGTCGCCGCCCACCACGCGCGCGAGCTGCGTGGGCAGATACCAGATGACGAGCGGCAGCATTCCCAGGATGTAGAGCACGAGCCCGGTGCCCGTGGCGCGCCGGGTGCGCGCGTCGCGGCGAAAGATGGACTCCACCACCACACACACGAACGCCGAGGCGATGGGGAAGATGGTGCCGTAGTAAAGGTACGACGCCCCCAGCGCCGTCAATGCCCACCCCAGCACCGCGCGCCAGCGCAACTCGCGCGTCATCATCACGAGAAACACAAGGTTCCACGCGACGATCGCCGGTACGAACCCGTACTGTCCCACTTCCTGCGCATAGCGCACGTCGGCCGGAAGCAGCGCGAGAAGTACGCCCGCGACAGCGGGCGCAACCGTTCCGCCGACCATCAACCGTGTCAAGACGATGACGCCCGCAACGCCACCCACGCTGGCAATCACCGTCAAGAAGCGCAGCCATGCCTCACTCGTCCCGTACTGCATCCAGGTGTGCAGCAGGAACTCATATAGCGGAGGATCGCCCGTGCCTGTGCGCACACTTTCGGCGAGATGGGCGAACGGTGCCGTCGACACCCAGTATTCGCCCGCTTCGTCGAACCAGAGCGAGCGTGCGTTGAGGTCCCACACGCGCACGGCAAGCGCGAGCACAAGAATCGCTGCGAACCAGAAACGTTCGCGACGGCTCGAATCACGGGAAGCAATCATGCAGAGCGTGGGTGGGTCTGAATTTTGCGGACGACGTTGGTGACGAGGCGTCGCGGCACGAGCCGCAGCAGGAACACGTGAATGTTATTGAGCGGGCCGGGCACCACGACGGGTCGTCCGTGCTTCATGCCGTTGTAACCCGCGCGCACCACCGCCTCGGGGCTCACGCGCATCATCAGGCGCAGGCCGCGCAGATTGCCCACATTGGCGCGCTCCTGGAAACCCGTCGGCGTGGGTCCGGGGCACAGCGCGGTAACCGTGACGCCGGTGCCCTTGAGCTCGTTGCCGATGGCTTCCGAAAACGAAAGCACGAAGGCTTTGCTCGCGTAGTACACCGCCTGCATGGGTCCGGCCTGGAAGGCGGCCGTCGAAGCCACGTTCACAATGCGGCCACGTTCCTCGGTCACCATGTCGCGCACGAACAACTTGGTGAGGTGCATGAGCGCGATGATGTTCACCTGCACCATTTCCATTTCGGTCTGCCAGTTTGATTCCTGGAACTTGCCGTACATGCCGAAGCCCGCATTGTTCACGAGCACGTCGATCTTGATACCGCGGCTGCGCACGTGGTCATGGATGGCGGCCGGCGCGCGCGGATCGGCAAGATCCGCGACCACCACGTGCGCATCGACGCCGTGCAGGTTCTCGATTTCCTTCTTGAGCGTGGCCAGGCGCTCGCCGTTACGGGCGGTGAGGACGAGGTCGTAGCCTTCGGAGGCGAGCAGGCGCGCAAACTCGGCGCCCAGTCCCAACGAAGCGCCCGTCACCAGCGCGATCGGACGTTCGCCCATTACGCGAGCGCCTCGTTCAGGTCGGAGATGATGTCCTCGGTGGCCTCGATACCGACCGACATGCGCACCAGCTCGTCACTGACACCGATGCGGCGGCGTTCCGCGGGATCGAGCAGGCTGTGCGATGTCTTCGCGGGTTGCGTGAGCAGCGTTGTCACGCCGCCCAGGCTGGGCGCGATGAGCGGGAGCGTCACGCGTTCCATCATGGCATCCGCCGCTTCCACGCCGCCGCGCAGCTCGAAGCTCAGCATGCCGCCGAAGCCATCGAAGAACTCCGCCGCGCGATCGTAGTGCGCGTTGTTGATGAGCCCCGGGTAATTCACGAGCGAGACGGCTTCGTGCTCCTCCAGGAAATTCGCGATGGCGAGCGCGCTCACGTTCTGGTGACGCACGCGCAGCGCCATCGTCATCATGCCACGATGGAGCAGGAAGCAGGCGTGCGGGTCGAGTGCGCCACCCATGTGGTTGAGCTTGTGCCGGATCTGTTCGACAAGATCGGCGCGGCCGATCACGGCGCCGGCCACGATGTCATTGTGGCCGTTCATGTACTTGGTGCAGCTGTGCAGCGAGAGATCGAAACCCCATTCCGCGGGCCGGAAGTTGATGGGACTGGCAAACGTGTTGTCGATCATCGACACCAGCCCGTGGGCGCGCGCGAACTCGGCGGCGGCGCCCACATCGGCGACACTCATCACCGGGTTGGCGATCGCCTCTACGTAGATCGCGCGCGTGTTGGGGCGAAGCTTTGCGCTCCACGATTCCGGATCGGCCGCATCGATCTTGTCGTACGCGATCCCGAAATCGGCGAACTCGTGGGTGACGAAGCTGTCGGTGCCGCCGTAGGTGCAGTCCTGGATCAGCAGGTGGTCGCCCTG
>DATEHD010000155.1:0-13714 GCA_035279765.1 Candidatus Krumholzibacteriia bacterium
CTGTCGGTGGGACAGTGGATCGCGCGCAGCTTCAACGATGGCGCGATTGGCTGCTTTCCGGCCATCGCGGTCGGGATCGTGGCCGCTTTCCTGCTCGTGAGCGGCGGTCATACGCTCGTGTACGCGCTGCGCAATCCAGCGCCGCCCGCGCTTCCCGACAACGTGATTGCGTTCCTGCGTCCGGCCGCCCAGGCTCCCAAAAATCTGCACAGGTATCGCCGCCGCTTCGACGGCTGAGGCGTTACTGCGCGATCATCGCGCGAATCGATTCCGCGTCGATCGGCGTCTTCGAGTCCGTGCTGAGCGAACGAATCCGGCCCGACGCGCCCACCACCATCTCCATCGGATATTCCGACACGCCGTGCTGCATCAAAAACACGGAAGCCGAATCCGTGTAGAGCGGATAGCTGAAGCCGTGCTCTTCGCGATAGCGGTTGTTGACCACTGCCGGATCGCGCGTCACCGCGATCACGCGCTCGGGCTCGACGACGCCGTCGGCAACCGCGCGTTCCCAGCGCTCGGCCATCGCCAGACACCCGTGACAGTTGGGATCGAGAAACAGCACCACGGCACCCTTCCCCTGCACCAGCGCGGCGCTCCCCACGTGCGTGCCGAGCGAATCGGTCAGCGAAACGTCCGGGAAGGCGTCACCGGGCTTGAAGGGAAAATTGTGCTCCGTCGTCTGCGCCACCGTCGTGCGCTTGCGCAGCGAGCTCCCAACGCGAAGCCCCGCGGCTGCAACCACGAGGACAACCACGACGAACGCGATCGAGCGCCATGTTTTTGCATTCATGGATGACTCCCCTGAAAATTGAAAAGGGCGGAACGCGCACGGCGCTCCGCCCTTTCCGTCAAAAAAAAGATCGCCCGGTTAGCAGGCGATCTGCGGACACTGGATCGGGCCGGAGCGGTCGACCTTGCACGTTGTTCCGCTGGGGGTCGTACAGCACTTGTATGGCGTCCCGCAGATACAGCGGTAGAAGCACCCGGCTGCCTGCGACGGTGTCGCACGCAAACCCATGAGTGCTCCCAATCCAAACACCGCAACCAGTACGATTAACGCAGTTCGTTTCGACATGGCTACCTCCATTTGGTTTTTGCCGGGGGAGCCGTGAGGGTAGGACGAACGCGCGGGCGAGGTCAATGCCCATATACACGTGGATGAGTTCGGCGCGGCACACCGGAATGAAAAAAGGGGCGGAACGCGCTCGGCGCTCCGCCCTTTATTAACAAAAGAACCCGCCTACAGGCAGGTCCGGGGGCAAATGATGTGATGCTCGTACACCGTACAAGTGGTGCCACCCGCTGTGGTGCAGCACTTATAGGGCGTCCCGCAAATGCACTGAATGGTGCAGTTCCCGGCCTGCGTCGGCGTCGCGCGCAGACCGATGACTGCTCCCAATCCAAACACTGCAACCAGGACGAGTAACGCAGTTCGTT
Source organism: Candidatus Krumholzibacteriia bacterium (assembly GCA_035279765.1). Taxonomy (GTDB): domain Bacteria; phylum Krumholzibacteriota; class Krumholzibacteriia; order WVZY01; family JAKEHA01; genus JAKEHA01. The sequence goes on from DATEHD010000155.1 coordinate 1,441, forward strand.
TCGACATGGCAACCTCCATTGGGTTCTTGCCGGGGGAGCTGTGAGGGTAGGACGACGCCCGGGCGAGGTCAATGGCCTAAACATATTGATGGACGGGCGCACGGCGACGCGGATCGTGGTTGCGGTACTTACTCCACGACGTTCACGAAGCAATGCAACCCGCCCATCATGTAATGGAGATATTCCGGCACCTCGACCACTTCGTAGCCAAGGCTTTCGTAGAGCTCTTTGTTGGCTTCGTTCAGATGTGAATCGAACTTTTCATGCGGAACATCGGAGACATCCAGCGTGATCTTGACCTGGCCGCCAACATCGTCCACGTCGGTGGTGACGCCGCGCAGTGAATCCGGATAAATGGGCATCAGGATGCGATCGCCCGCCTGCACGACGTTGGTCCATGACATCGAACCCAGCACGTGGCGCCAGTCCACCGGTGAGCGGTACACCTGCAGGCCGAGGCTGTCGAGCAGGACAGCGTAGTCGTCGTACTCCTGCGATACCGTCTGCAAGCGGGAACACAGCTTCTGGTACAGCGAGTCTTTCGGGACCGATTCGAACGGCGTGATCACGTGATAGGTGTGTGCGATCGCGTGGGCGAGCCGTTTCTTTTCGCGGTCGCCGAACGCGAGCTGCGACACCACCGCCTTGTCGTCCTTGAGGACCACCATTCCCATGTCGAGGTGATACTCGAAATACATCCGCGCCGGCGGACGCTGCTTCGCCCGCCCCATGACCACCACGCTGTCCACGTCGAAGGTGTGCGCCAGCGCGGTGCGCAGCGCGGTTTCGTCGTAACCAGGCGTCCACGTATTCTTCTGGTAGGCGGCGTTGTCCCAGATGACCTTCTTCCCCACGATCAGATAGCGCTTTCCCCTGGACGCGACGAAGGCAAGGTTCCCGCCTTCGAACACGAACGGGGCCACGCGCACGGTGTACCCGGGCAGCGCCTGGTGGAGAAAATCTCCGATCTGGTTGGCTTCCTCCGCCGAGCGCGCGTTCTTGTACGGCGATGCGATGATGAGTTTGTGATCGCCCTGCGTGCCCGCCACGAAAATATCCCGCGCCCACTGCGTCAGGAGCAGCGAGGAATGGCTGAGAGGCTGGGTCTCGACGTTCTCTATGTGATTGGCGGCCAGCAGCGGGTCGAGCGCCTTTTCGAACGTGGGGCTGCAGAAGTAGATCTGCTTCGCTCCCGGCGAGAGCGTTTGCGCCAGCCGCGCCAGCTCGAGCACATAGTTGTGATTGAAGTAGTCCCCGACAATGGCGAGAGAAAGGTCGCCGGCTTTTTCGCTCTCCACGAACGGATGCGGCGCTTCGGCCTGCGCGCTCTGCGCCGGGTGCTCAGTATGTTTGGAACACCCGTATGTGAGGAGGACGACGCAAACGGACAGCGCCGCACTCCCCGGCGGGAACCGGCGTTTCGAGCGTGGCAAAAAATCTTGCGCGGCCATGACGTCTGGTAATCACGGCGACGTGGGGACGATCGCCGAGATGTTTTGACATCATGGCACTCCGAAATGTTGCAGATTTTGTTTCAGAAAAACTAATGAATGCTGCGTCGCGCGCAACGGCATTCAAACGTGCAGGGTTTGAACGCGAACGGGCGTGGTTTCAGACGGCGGGTGAATAAAGCGTAAAGGACGCGCGGGCGGGCAGCCCTAACGATACAGCGCCTTGACCCGCCCCCATGTCGTGGGCTCCGTGGCGCTCAGGTTGCAGTGACAGGTTGCATCCGCATTGACGATGCCATCGCCGGGGATAAGAGGCATGGGATCGTAACTGCTGCACCTCGCGATTATAAGACCTTGCGTCGGGTGATCGACGAGTCGGAAATGCGAACATGGTGTAGACGTTCCCGCCGACGTCATCGAGACCGTATCGATCAGGAACGTACCTCCCTGGCAAGGCGAATAAGTCATGCTGATACCGTCTTTGGCACTACCCACATGAAAATACGGGGTAGTCTCGCCGATCCACGTCATGGTCATCCCGGCGTCCCACTCCAGTTTCCAGGCGGACCCTCCGACCGGGACGAGGTCGTTGGTCTCCACGATGTAGATCAACTGGAGCGCACCACCCCCCGGGTCAGAGATTTCGCAATTCGATCCACCGGCGTCCGCATAGACTCCGATCGAACCTGCTCCCAACGCCGGCCCAGCTGCCGCGGTGAGCAACACAAGGGTGAGGGCTAGTTTGTGCATGATCGTCTCCTCTCAGAGCATGAGACGAACGAGCATCGCTTCCGTCATCGCACGGCAGGAAAAAAATGGGAGATTGGCGACCCCGGGAGGATTCGAACCTCCGACCCACAGCTTAGAAGGCTGTTGCTCTATCCGACTGAGCTACGGGGTCGCGGCGCTATAATATAGCACCGCGAGACGGTGCGGTCAGTGCTTGAACCAAAGCTAGCCGCGCACCGACTTGCGGAACAGCATCCACGTCATAAAGAGCAACGCGGCAAATGAGGCCAGCGAGATGATGCCGGGGCTTGCCCACTCGTGGACGAGGGGCGTCGGGAACTTCGCCACCACCAGGCCGGCGATGATGATGCCCATGATGGCTTCGCCCGCCACGAGGCCCGAGGAGAACAGGAAGCCGCGGTGAATCGCAGTCTGCCCCGCTTCGTGCGAGAGATTGCGGCGCTTGTTGTTGCGCTCCACCAGCCAGTACACGACGCCGCCCAGGAGCAGTGGCGTCGTTACCGAAAACGGCAGATACATTCCCACCGCCAGCGGCATCACGTAGAGACGGAACTTCGCGTTGCGCGGCTCGAGGAAGATGGCGTCAATAATAATGGCGAGCACACCCACGCCCACGCCCGCCATCAAGAGCGTCCACGGCATGGGTTGATGGGTGAAGATTGTCCCCACCAGCTGCTTGAACATCATCGCCTGCGGCGCCGCCAGCACGGTGGCTCCCGGATGCGCGGGAACACCGATACCATAGGCCTTGTTGAGCAGCGTCATCACGGGGGCCACGATGAAGGCAGAGATGACGGTGCCGGTGATGGCGGCCCATGCCTGGCGCCGCGGCGTGCCGCCCACAATCTGGCTGATTTTGAGATCCTGGCAGATGTCGCCCGAGAGCGACGACGCGCAACACACCACGCCGGCCACACCGAGTGTCGCCAGCATGCCGCGCGTACCCGTGATCTTGAAGATGAGAATGATGGCCGCCGCAATCAGCACGGTGCATATGGTCATGCCCGACGTCGGGCTGTTGGATGAACCGACAAGCCCCACAATGTACGCCGCCACCGCCACGAAGAAGAACGCGAGCACGAACATGAGCGGCGTCGTCACCGCAGTCACGGTGACGCTTCCCGTCATGCGGTAGTACACGATCGCCATCAGTGCCACGCACACGAGGGTGAGACCGATCAGCCACTTGCCGCTGATCATCTGCTCGGTGCGGATGGTGTCCTTGCTCTCGCCGAAGCGGAAGCCGTGCACGGCGCTCGCGATGCCGGCCTTGATGCTCCCCATCACCTTGATGATGGAGTACACGCCGCCCACCACCATGGCACCGATGCCAAAGAAACGAATCTTGGTGTCCCAGATGGTGTCGACGTAACCGGCAACGTCACCGTTGAAGTTCCCGCCGTGCGCCAGGATGGGAATGGCGACCCAGTAACTGATCGCGCCGCCCAACACAATGAGAAGACTGATCTCAAAGCCGCAGATGAAGCCGACCGCCACCAGCATGGGCGAGTTGTCGACGCCGGCGTAGAGCGCTGTCTTCCCCACACCCCAGGCCTTCGAAACCGTCTCATTGAACAGGCCGACGATCGACACGACGGCCTTGTAACCGCCACCGATCAGGAGCGCCGAGAAGATACCTTTCATCTCCTCGCCACCGCGATCCCCCGCTTTCAAAACCTCCGCACACGCGACACCCTCGGGGAAACGCAGTTCCTTTTGCTCGACAACCATCGCCTTGCGCAGCGGCACCATCATGGTGACGCCGATCACGCCGCCCGCGAGGGCGATGAGCGTGGTGGAGACGTAGTCGAAGCTGGGCCACAGTCCGAGCAGCACGATGGCAGGAATGGTGAAGATGACACCCGCGGCGAGCGATTCGCCCGCGCTGGCCACGGCGTGCACGATGTTGTTCTCGAGAATGGTGCCACGCCGGAAGACGCCGCGCAGCACGCCCATCGAAATCACAGACGCCGGAATGGCGGCGCTCACCGTCATGCCGGCGTAGAGGCCGACATAGACATTGGCCGCACACATGACGAGACAGAGGAAGCCCCCGAGCAGCAGCGCACGCAGCGTCGACTCGGGCATGTCGGTGACGCTGCCGGGAACGTAGGGATCGATTTTCTGTGTCGCCATATGTGCGGTCGTTGCTCCTTACACGATGGCGGCGGGAGGCGCCGGCTCATCCGCGCGGCCCGCATTGTTGAGCGGGATGCGCACCAGGATAAATGCGATCAGCGCCATCACGACGATGCCGGCCAGGTACGACGGCGTATGAAAAATCGCCGGCAGCGGAATTCGCTTCCAGGCGAAGTACGCCGTTATCAGCCCCATCAGCGCCTCGCCCGCAATCATTCCCGACGCCGACAATATGCCAACGTTTTCGACGCGCGTACGCTGCGCGGCATTGAATCCGCGACGCTCCGCCATGCGGTCCATGATCCAGCGGATGCAACCGCCGACGAAAATCGCCGACGTGGTTTCCAGCGGCAGGTACATGCCCACCGACACCAGCATCGGGCTCTTAACTCTGATCAAAATCATCGCAATGCCGAGCATGATGCCGACCACGATCAGCGCCCACGGCATATCGCGGCCCACGATTCCCGACGCCAGCGCGGCCATGAGTCCCGCCTGCGGCGCCGAGAGCTTGGGATCGCCGAAGCCGATTCCACCCGAGTTGATGTTGCCCTGGTGCAGGATCATGAGCGGGAAATACATGAGGAGGCTCGCGGCCACCACGGAGATGAGCTCGACAATCTGAATCGAACGCGGCGTACCGCCCAGGAACCACCCCACCTTGAAGTCCTGCAGGAGCTCACCGGCCACCGCCGACGACACGCACACGACCGCCGCCACCGCCAGCACCGCCGCCACACCGCTCTGGCCCGAGACGCCCATCGCCACCATCATGAGCGCGGCAATAATGAGCGTCGATAGTGTGAGTCCCGAAATGGGATTGTTGGACGAGCCGATGAGGCCCACGAGATATCCGGACACGGTGGCGAAGAAGAATCCGGCGATGATCATGACAATCGCCGCCACGATCGAGCCCATGACGAGATGCGTCATGTAGATGTAGAGCGCGATCATGAGCAGGAACATGATCCCGATCAGCCCGAACACGGTCTTGGCAGACATGTAGCGCTCGGTGCGGCTCACGCTCATGAGATCCTGCGGCTTCGACTGCAATTCCTTGAGCGCGCGTCCGAGCCCGCCGAAAATGCTCTTGCGGCGCATATACAGCGTATACACGGTGCCGACGAGCATGCCGCCCACGGCAATCGGGCGCACGATGAAGCGCCACACCTGGGTGGTCACGCCGCCCCATTCGGAAACATCGGCGCCGTGATTGGGCAAGAGGTTCACCAGCTCGGGACCGAGCAGGAAAATAAGGAGTGGAACCATGAGTCCCCATGCCAGGACTCCGCCGGAGAACGAAAGCGCTGAGAGCTCGGGACCGATGATGTATCCCACGCCGAGATAGGCGGGGCTTACGGTGGGCGCCGAAATCTGCGTCACGCCACCGGCGTTCACGGCGTTGGCGGCGCTGGTCGCGCCAAGCTTCACCTTGCTCGCACCCAGCTGACCCAGCTTCACCACGAAGCCTTTATCGGGTGCAAAGAAGCTCATCGCGCCGGTCATGAACACCAGCGCGCCGAAGCCCATGTTGTAGAAGAGATACTTCGCCGCCTGCGCGCCGAGCTGTCCCGCCTTGTGAATCTGGCTGGCGGCGACGGATTCGGGAAACGGCAGCGTGTTGTCTTCCACCATCACGCGCCGGATGAGCGAGCAGAACAGCACGCCGAGCACGCTGCCCACCACCATCAGCGCGGTGGACTTCCAGTACGCGTGGGCGGGATCGAACGAGGGCCACACTCCCGCGATGACAAACGCGGGAATCGTGAAGATTGCACCCGCGGCCACCGACTCACCGATGGAGCCCGCGGTTCGCGCGATGTTCTCCTCCAGGATCGAGCCCTTGAACAGACGCAGGAACGCCATGCTGATCACGGCCGCGGGATACGTGGCCGCGATGGTCTGGCCGGCGCGCAGCCCGAGGTACGCATTGGCCGCGCCGAGGATCAGGCACATGAATAGACCGGGGATCACCGCGCGAAGGGTGAGCTCCTTCATCGACATGGACTGCGGAACGAACGGCTGGTAGGACGAGCCGCCTGCGGGGGTCTGATCACTCATCGTTTCATCCTCCCGGGAAAGGTTCGCCAACTGTAGCGCGCCATTGAAGTTGCCGTCAAAAGCAAAAACGGCTTCCCCGCGGCGTGCGGGAAAGCCGTCTTGTTCATCTGTTGCACCGTTTCAGTGCACCGTCGTCAGTGCGGCAAAGAGCGCTTTGACAGCACCCCACGTCTTCTGGCGCACGGGAACCGGCACCTGCTTCACGATGACCTCACCCGTCATTCCCATCTCACAATGAAAGCGACAGTAGTAGTCAAACGTCCCCACTGTGTTGAACGTGATGTATGCGCTGGTCGCGCCGGGATTGACAATTCCCGCCGAGAAGATGCCGTCGGGCGCGCATTCGGTGCCGCTCGTCGCCGTGTGCTGAACCGCAACGACGTTCTGCCATCGAATACGATCGCCAACATTGATCGTGATGCTCGGAGGATCGAAGAACATCGCGGCGTAGTCGCCGCTCATGAGGACGGTGTGATCGGCAGCGAGGGCGTGCGCCGTGGCGACGGACGAAAGAAGCGATACAACCAGGAATACCTTCGCAAAGCGCATGGGTCCTCCTTGGTGCGGAGCGGGTCCGCGCTGGCTGTGGGGTACGAAGATAATACCACAAGTAGAAACTTGTGGAAGGGGTCACAGTTTGAGCCCTCCCTGGAAGACCCACAGCTGGTGGTCCGGGCTGGCCTGCACACGGCAGGCGAGGCCAGCGTCCGCGCAGCGCCGACCGAGGAGCGGGGGCGGGTTGCGACCCGTGAGCAACAGCTCGCGGTGCGAGGTGCCAGCGGCGAAACGCGCGGCGGTCGCGTCCAGTTCGGCAGCGAGGTCCGCGCTGGTCGTCCGATGCAGGGCGCCGTCGAGGTAGAACTGGAGACCGAAGAGCTTGTCGTTGTCGACCACGGTTACACGCTCGGCACCGATGGCCCGTATTTCTTTTGAGAGCGGAAGCATGTTGGACGTGGACTTGACCTGCGCGGCGGCGAATTTCACGCCTACCAGCACGACTGCCGAAACGAGGGCGATACGCCATGTTTTTCGCAGCGCTCTTTCACTACCTCCCGCGCGCACGGCGAGCCGCGCTGCGAGTAACGCCTGCGCGGGCACCAGGGGAAGCACATACAACGGAAGACGACTCTTCGAGAGCGAGAAGATCACGAGCGGCGCCACGATCCACAGCACGAGAAAGAGCCATTCCGGTTTGCGCATCGCTTCGTTCCACGCCATGCGCCATCCGCCTCGTGCGCGCGCCACGACGCGCGCGTCGGCGATCCCGCTCACCAGCCACGCACCCAGTCCGAGCACAAGCGGCAAGCCAAAGATCACCACGGGCATGTACCAGTCGGTGTTGCGATGGTGCATGCCGGTGGCGACACGCCCGTACACTTCCTTCCCCAGGAAGTAGCCGAGCAGCGAGTGATCGCGCACGATCGAGATGATGTACCACGCGAAGCCGATCACAACGAACAGCGCGAGACCCGCGGGGTTGAACAGCCGCGCTGAAACCAGGCCGCGGCGTCGCGCCACCGCCTGGTAGATGACAATCGCGAGGAGTGGCAGAAGTCCGGGCGGTCCCTTGGTGAGAAATGCGAGCCCGAATGCGGCCCCCATGCCTGCCATCCAACGGGTCGCGCGGCGCGCGTCACTCGCGCGCGCGCTGCGCCAGTAACACAACACAGCGAGTGTTTCGAAGCACGCAAGCAGCATGTCGGGCGAGACAACATTCGCGCCCATCACCACAAATGGCATGGTGACGAAGATCAGCGCCGCAATCAGTCCCGTGACCTCGTCCCACAGGGTGGCGCCGAGTGCCGCCACCACGACCGTGGTGACCACGAGCGCTACCGAATCATAGAGACGCGCGCCCCATGTATTGTGCCCGACCGCGGTGAGACCGGCGGCAATCGACCAGTACGTGAGCGGCGGCTTGGTCCAGTGCGGGCGGCCGTCGAGGTGCGGGACCATCCAGTCGCCGCCGGCAACCATTTCGCGCCCGACTTCGGCGTAGCGTCCTTCGGTGGTTTCAAAGAGACCGCGCGTTCCCTGGAACAGGAACGCCACGCAGACGGCGAGAAGCAGGAACGCGCCGCGAAAGCGGCGCCATTCAGGGGGCGGGGATGACATTACGTGGTGGCTTGTTCTGCCTCGTGACGGCGAATCAAATAGAGATTTCGAAGGTAGACGATGGTTCCCGCAGCCTGTCCGGAAATAAATACCGCGTCACGCTTGTGAATGGCGTAGACGAGAAGAAGAACCGACCCCGCCACGCTGAGATACCAGAACGAATTGGGAATAATGCTGCGACGCGCGCGCTCGCTCTTCACCCATTGCACGATGAAACGGGCACCGAAGAGGCCCTGCGCGAAGAACCCCAGGATCAGCCACGGAGACGACAGGATGCTGTTCATGCGTGATTCTTCCTTTCCGCAGCCGCGGAAGCGAGTGACGTCGACGCCACCACCGGATGGACCGCGCGCGCCTGCATCCAGCGCACGGCGAGACAGTCCGCGATGCCGCGCCAGAGACGATTGTTCACGCCGTACTTGGTGTGGCCGTACTTGCGCGGCCGGTGGCCGACAGGCACTTCGACAACCTGGAACCCGTGCATGCGCACAAGCGTGGGCAGGAAGCGGTGCATGCCGTTGAACACGGGCACGTCGGCGGCGCATTCGCGGTAGAACGCGCGCAGGGAGCAACCCACATCCTGGATGTGGTCGCCGGTAACCGCATTGCGGAATGAGTTGGCGATCCTGGATGAAACGCGCCGCACGAAATCGTCGCGGCGGCCGGTGCGCACGCCCGTCACCATGTCGGCCTTGCCGCGCTCGAGCATCTTGATCAGGCGCGGAAGCTCGGCGGGATCGTTCTGAAGATCGCCATCGAGCGTGGCGATGACCCCGCCGCGCGCGTGCTCGATGCCCACCGAGAGCGCGGCGGATTGTCCGCTCGAACGCACGAGTGAAACAAACTGGTGAGCGGGATTACGGGCGTGGAGCAGTTTGATGGCAGACAAGGTGCCGTCATCGCTACCGTCGTCCACCCAGATGCATTCCCATGCATCGGCGGAACCGGCGAAGACCGCGTCAATCTCGTCGCCGAGACGCGCTACGTTGTCCACCTCATTACGAACCGGAATGACAATACTGAGTTCCATCGGCGATCGACTGGTGCGACTAAGTGGTGCGAGTAGAGTTAATGGTCGGGGCGAGAGGATTTGAACCTCCGACCCCCTGCTCCCAAAGCAGGTGCGCTACCGGACTGCGCCACGCCCCGACCCGGAGAGCAGTGTACCACAGCCCCGCTAACCCGCCATTCGATACCAGTGAATCAGCTCGCGGAGGTTGGGCCGCTTGCCGTGCATGAGAATGCCGACGCGGAAGATGCGCGCGGCGAAGGTCACACCCAGGAAGATCGACACCAGCATGAGCGCCATGCCGAGGAGAATCTGCCAGAGCGGAGGCGTGAGCAGAATGATGCGCGCCATCATGAGCTGCGCCGTGAAGGGCGGAAACAACGACAGAGCGACGGCCAGCGGACCGCTGGGGTTTTGCATGAGCAAAAGGAGCAACATGAACGGCACAACCATCGGCAACTGCACGAGGACCTGCATCTGCTGCGCGTCCTGGTCGGTGCTGCTGATGGCGCCGATCATCATGAAGATGGACGCGTAAAACAGGAACCCCAGTATGAAGAAGATCACGAAATACAGGAATGTGATCGGCGGAATATGAAGCGGGCCGACTTTCGCCAGCACAAAGGGGAGGGCGCCGCCGGCCACAGCGAGCCCGATTGCCGTCCATATGCCGAGCTGCGTGAACCCCGCCAGACCAACGCCGACAAGCTTTCCCATGACGAGATCTCTGGGCGTGAGCGCGCTCAAGAGGACCTCGATGATGCGGGAGCTCTTCTCTTCGACGATGCTCTTGGCGATGGTCACGCCCCACACCTGGATCGACAGATTGAGCAGAGTCACAAAGATGAACACGATGCCGTACTCGACCATGAAGCTCTTTTTCTCCACGCCGCCGGCCGCGGTGATCTGGTTCATTTCCACGCTGACGCCGGCGGTCAGATCCTTCACCCGCTGGTAGTCGATGCCCTCGGCGGCCAGGCGCTGCTTCAGCACCACGTCGTTGAGCGCCTTCTCGACGCGTTGCATCACGTTCATGTTGCGCTGCTCGCGCGTGATGTACGACGCCTTCTCGCCCGTCATGATGCCCTGGGGAATCGCCAGCACGATGTCGGTCTCGCGACGCTTGACGGCCTCGATCTGCGCGGCGCGCGCAGCGTCGTACGCGCTGCCCGTCGCGGGCACGACGGTGGCGGCGTACGCGCGCTTTCCGTTCTTGAGTGTATCCATGAGTGCCGTCGCGAATTGCGGCGCAATGGTCCCCGTCTGGTCCACCACCGCGAGCCGCAACTCCTTCTGCGGCTCCTGGTTGGCAAAAAACGCGGGGATCACGAAGAACAACGAGAACACGGCCGGCAGGACGAATGTCGTGATGATGAACGACTTGCGCCGGATGGCTTCGGTGTATTCGCGCCGGATGACGTACTTGGTCTTCATCGCGTGTCTCCCGCGACCTGCTCGATGAAGATGTCGTACACCGACGGCTCCGCGAGTTCGAAACGCGTCACGTTGAGGCGCGAACGCGCCGCGTCCAGCACGCGCCCCGGGTCGACGCCGTCCTTGAGGCGCAGGAACGTCTCGTTGCCGTTGTCCTGGAAGCTCGCCACTTCGGGAAGCGTGTGCAGGTACGTTCCGTCGCCTTCGAAGCGAAGGTTCACACCGTTCTTTCCGTAGCGCTGCTTCACAGCTCCCAGCGTACCCTCCACGAGCACGCGCCCCTTGTTGATAAGACAGATGTAATCGCACAGTTTCTCCACGGTATCCATCTGGTGCGTGGAGAAGATGATTGTGTGCCCGCGACGGTGATACTCGAGGATGATGTCCTTGAGCACGTTGGCATTCACTGGATCGAGTCCGGAGAAGGGCTCGTCCAGAATGAGAAGGTCGGGCTCATGCATGATGGTTGCGATGAACTGCACCTTCTGCTGCATGCCCTTGGAGAGCTCTTCCACGGGATGAAACGCGCGGTCGGCGAGACCCAGGCGCTCGAGCCACGCGCCACTGCGGTTACGCGCTTCACGGCGCGCGAGGCCGCGGATTTCGCCGAAGAAGGTGAGCTGGTCGAGGAGCTTCATCTTCTTGTAGAGGCCGCGCTCTTCGGGGAGATAGCCGATGCGGTCGAGGTTGACGTTGGCGAGGTCGTTGCCCAGAACACGCACGGTCCCCTCGTCGGGGAGCAGGATGCGCATCAGCATGCGGATTGTCGACGTCTTCCCCGCTCCGTTGGGTCCGAGAAAACCGTAGATGGTTCCTGCGGGAACGTTCAGCGAGACGTGGTCCACGGCGGTGTAATCGCCGTAGCGCTTGACGATGTTCTGGATTTCAACGGCCGGTTGCATGCGAACGAGTCTCCCGCGCGAGTCCGAGGCGAAGCATGAGCTCGCGCATCTCGATCAACGCGCGGTAACGATGACTGGTCCGGTTCTTTTCAGCAAGGGAAAGTTCCGCAAGCGTGTGACCAGAGGCACGATCGACGAACACCGGATCGTACCCGAAGCCATTGCCGCCGCGAGAGGCGCTTGCGATTTCTCCAACAATTGCTCCGTCGGTCATCAGGTACTCGAACTGTCGTTCCCGAGACACAAGAACAAGCGCCATCACGGTGCGGAAGCGAGCGCCGCGTTTTCCCTCGGGCACATCCTTCATCTCGCTCAGCAGCTTGGCGCAGTTGCTCGCGTAGGTTGCTCCTGCGCCCGAGTAGCGCGCCGAGTACACGCCGGGCGCGCCATCCAGCGCATCCACTTCGAGGCCG
>DATEHD010000156.1:0-4362 GCA_035279765.1 Candidatus Krumholzibacteriia bacterium
CGGCCAGGCGAGTGAGCTCGCCCAGGGAGACGATCCGGTAGCCCATCTCGCGGAGCCGCGGCAGGAGCAGCGATACGGCCCGAACGCTGTTGGCGCGCCTGGGCCCGCCGTCGTGCAGGACCAGGACCGCGCCCGGCCGGACGTTCTGCAGGAAGTGCAACACGGTGAGGCGGACACTGGTATAGAGGTCCACGGGATACGCGGTGCCGGCCACGGCGGTGTAGCCGTGAGCCTGCATCAGGCGCACCATGCGCGCGGTGAGCACGCCGCTCCCGGCCCGGCACCAGCGCGGAGCGTCGAGCGGTTGAATGAGCGCGTCCGTGCGCGTGAGCTCGTCCGCGAGCTGCACGTCGTTCAGTCGCGCGCTCATGCGGTCCGTATAGAAATGATTGGCCAGCTCGTGTCCGTCGGCGCGGATGGCCTGCACCAGGTCGGGATGAGCGGCGGCGTGCTTGCCGATGATGAAGAACGTTGCTTTCGCACCATGTGTGCGCAGCTCGCGCAGGATGCCGGGCGTTACATCGGGGTGCGGCGCGTCGTCGATGGTGAGCGCCACGGCACGCTCGATGGTTGTCACGCGAAAGAGAACGCCGGGATAGAACTCGCCGATGCGCTTCACCGCCCAATCGGTGGGATGGAAGAGCGTCCACAGCGCGGCGAGCGCAATCGTCAGCGCGAGCGCGATGATGATGACCAACGTGAGCACGGTGTCCTCAATAGATCATGTGATCCAGGAGGTCTCCGTACGGGCTCTCGCGCGGGGTCTCCCAGTCGCTACGCGCGACCTCTCCATCCTCGTGCGCCAGCAGCCCCACGTCGTCGAGCATCATGGCTGCTTTCTCGACCACCACGGTCTGGTTGAGCATGATCCACTGCAGCGCAGCCGGAACGCGCAACAACATGGGTGTGCGCTCACCGCTCGCGAGATCCGCGATGAGCGAAGGCAGCGACTCGGGTGCAACCTTCACGCGTTTGGGCTCGGGAAGGCCGGCGCGCCGGTGGATACGGTGGTTGGCCCAATCGACCGAGAGCAGGGCCATGCTGATGCATGAGCGCTCGAGCAGCTGGTAACTGATCTTTCCATCCAGCACGTCGCGCACCGGGTCCGGAGAGGTCTTGGACGTGCGATAGTAATCGGCGACGGCATCCCACTCGCCGGTGTCGGCGTCCAGGTAGTCGTGCGGAAAATCTTTGCCGCGTTCGATGCGGCGCTCGAGGAGATGGGAAACCGTGTGGCGCGCGACGGCGTCGGCGAGTGCAATGCACGAGTAAAGCAGCTCGTCGTAGGCGTGCTCGACATCGGGCAGCTGGATCGAGTAGCAATGCCACGGCCGGCCCAGGGTCGAATCGGCGAGATATCGAACCGCCCCCAGCATGCAGCGGGGCGTCAGCGCGTACGTCTTCGGGTTGAGTCCCTTGAGCGGATCGAAATGTTCCTGGGGCGGACGCCACGCTTCCCAGCTCAAGATCAAGTCCGACACTTCGGCGTCGTTCGCGATCGGCTCCCCTTCACGGTCGAGGATTACCGGCAGGCGATCCTCGCGAAAGATGAAGCGCAGCATGGCGTGACCAAACGGCGTGTCGTGATTCTCCACTTTCGTGGTGACCGCGACGAACTCCACATCTATCACGGAAGCGGCAAAAACCTTGAGCGTCCCCAGCACGAGCGTTCCGCCCACCGGGTTGTTGACCACATTGACGTTGCGGATCAGGTAATAGTCGTCGGGACCGAAACCCGGCGATGACTTGCTCCACTTGACGAACATGGGCGCCATCGCGAGCGAAAGTCCTCCGGGGACCGTGTCGCGCGCGATGCGCACCCGGATCAGCGGGCTCTGGTCCCGGCTCCAGTCGAGCACATCGGAGGCAGAGACTTCGCGGAGGTCGGGGTTGGGAGCGGGTTCGGAGTCGGGGTGTTTGTTCATACCCCAATATACTACCGCGGTCCAAACGCGGGGCCGCGGCGTCGCAACTTGTCGACGCGTTGGCGCAGTTTCTTCTCCAGGGTGGGGGGAAGCTGGTTTGCGTCCGTCATCTTGCGCAGCGCCTCGGCATCCTGCGCGGTTTGCGCGTGGCCCGCGGCGGTCCGGACTGACGGTTGATACGGATCTTTACCGAGAAGATGGTGAAGAATCGATCGGGCCGCTTCCTTGTCGGGAATGAGGCCGCGCGCGTTCACGTCGGGATCGAGATGCGAATACGGCGGGAGCGGCGACCCGACGCAGCTCGGACAGCCGGTCGTGCAGGCGCAGGTATCGAGGAGCTCGAGGCAGGCGCCCAGGATCTCGTCGATCAGCTCGTAGGCCTTGAGTGCAAAGCCGAGACCACCCGGGAAGCGATCATGGATGAAGATGCCGGGCGCGTTGGCCGCGGACGAATCCACCGACGCGCCGATGTCCATGGTGTCGCACATCGCATATAGAGGAATAACCTCGCGGATGATGTTGGAGATACCGAGCAGTCCTTCGCGCGGCACGCGGCCGGCCGCTTTGGCGAGCGCGTACGCCGATGCGTGCGGGAGGAGCCACATGCCGGTGGTCTCGAGCGTCTGCGTGGGAAGATCGAGCGCGCCGAAGCCGAGCGAGTCGCGGCTTCCGAACTTGATCTTCTTGAACATATATGTCACCGATGTGACGGATACGTCACCCCAGTACGCTTCCGCGGTGGCATCGGTGCGCTGCGGCTGCGCCGGAATCACCGGTTTGTGCAGCTCTTCGCTCTCCACTTTGATCTTCGTTTCCGTGATCGACTGCGTGTAGTAGTCGGTGTCTTCTTTCTGCACCCACGCAATCTTCTTGTGCGTGTCGAGCTCGTTCACGAAGTACGTTTCGCCGCCGTGGATGTAGACGGCCTGCGGATGGAGCTGCTGGAAGGCCCCGGATTCGTCGATGGTGCCGATCACGCGCGAGTTCTTCACCAGCGCGGAGAGTCCTTCGGCGTGCATGGCAGCCGAGGTTCCGATGATGATCGTGTACACATCATCGCCAATGTTGCGCAGACTCACGTCGGCGCTCGGATAGTTGGGGCCGCTCCAGAAGAACTGGCCTCCCTGCTGTCGCACCTGCCTGTCTTCTTCCAGGAGGCGCAGCACGGGACCGCATGCGTCCCCGAATTGTGCAAAGTCGTTGCCCGCGATGGGAAGCTCGAACGCCGCCGCCCGCACGTGCGAGAGCACGATGTGCGGGTTGTGCGGATCGACCACCGCGTTTTCCGGCGAGCGCCCGAAGAAGTAATCGGGATGTCGCGCCATGTACTGGTCGATGGGGGAATCGTACGGCAGGAGCACCACCAGCGACGGATCGCTGCCGCGGCCGGCCCGTCCCGCCTGCTGCCACGTGCTCGCGATCGAGCCCGGATAGCCGATCAAGAGCGCGGCCTCCATGCTGCCGATGTCGATGCCGAGCTCGAGCGCGTTGGTGCTCACCACCGCTTTGAGCTCACCCGCGAACAACGCGCGCTCGATGGCGCGGCGCTCTTCGGGAAGATAACCGCCGCGGTAACTCTTGATGAGCTTGGCACGCGACGGCGAGAGTCCGTGCACGAACTCCTGCGCGTACTTGGCCACGATCTCGCTCACCACGCGCGCGCGCACGAACGCAATCGACTGATGGTCGTGGGCGACGAGCTCGGAGAGAATGCGCGCGGCTTCCACGTTGGCGCTCTTGCGCTCCACGCGGTCGTCACCGAAAAAGGGCGGATTCCAGATGACGAACGCCTTGGGCCCGCGCGGCGAGCCGTCGTTGTCAACCACCTGCATGGCACGGCCGGTGAGACGCTCCGCCAGCTCTTTCGGGTTGCGAATGGTGGCCGACGAGCAGATGAACGTGGGCTTCGCGCCGTAGTGCTCGCAGATGCGATTGAGGCGCATGAGGACGTGTGCCACATTGGAGCCGAAAGTGCCGCGATAGGTGTGCACTTCGTCGACCACGACGTATTTCAACTTGGCAAGAAAACGCGCCCACGTGCCGTGGTTGGGCAAGATCCCCGAGTGCAGCATGTCGGGATTGGTGAGCAGAATGTTGGCGTCGTTCTTGAGCTTGCGCCGCGCGTTGGGCGGCGTGTCGCCGTCGTAGGTGCCGCACACCACGGGCAGCGTGTCGTCGGCGTCGAGATAGCGCGTCAGCGTGCGCAGCTGGTCCTGCGCCAGCGCCTTGGTCGGATACAAATACAGCGCGCACGACGTTTCGTCGGCGAGAATCGACTCCATGACCGGGACGTTGTAGCAGAGCGTCTTGCCGCTCGCCGTGCCGGTGACCACGACCACGTGTTCGCCCGCGCGTGCGTGCGCAATCGCGTCGGCCTGGTGGGTGTAGAGCTGCGCAATGCCATCCTTATTGATGACGTTGGCCACCCGCGGCTCGA
>DATEHD010000157.1:0-8169 GCA_035279765.1 Candidatus Krumholzibacteriia bacterium
GGTTTGCACGGCCCCGGTGTGGACCACACGCGCACGCTGGTGCGTGTCGGTTCGACGGTGATCATCGTGGACACGTTGCAACCGCGCGAAGCCGTCGCGCGCACGGCATACACCGCCACGCTCTATTTTCACACACCGGTGGCACCCGGGATTGCGGTCGCGGAAGGAAGCCAGGTACGTCTCACGGATGCGGCGCGTTTCGTGCGCGTGTTCGAAGTGCTTGACGAGCCGCGTGCCGAGGTCGATCTCATCGACAATCCCGGCGACCTTGCCGCCGGGTATGCGCCGGGCTACGGCGAGCTCGTCACCGGCACCACCATCCGGGTGACGATTCCCGTGCAGGAAATGCTCGCACTCGTGTGTGTTGTGCGCAGCCCCGAGGTGTCGGTGACCATGACGCGCTCGCGCGTCGGTGAGATCGGATGCGCCATCACCGAAAACCACGTGCGCCGCCTGGTGAGCCTGCGGCTCGATCCGTTCGGCGTCTTCGTGGGCGGCCGGGCCATCGTGGGGGCATCTGCTACAACGCGATCGCGCACTTCCGCGAACGCCAACGATTCACTCGAATGGCTGGATGAGATCGACGCCTGACCGTGAAGAAGCTCCTCGTTATCGCATATTTTTTCCCGCCTTCGGGCGCCGTCGGTGTGTACCGCACGCTCAAGTTCGTGAAGTACCTGCCGGAGTTCGGTTGGGAACCTGTCGTGCTCACGGTTTCCAACGGAAAGACGCCGGTGTACGACGAATCTCTCATGAAGCTGATCCCGGAGGGCGTGAAGGTGCACCGCGTGCCATCCTGGGAAACGCTCAATGAGGGCTTCGACAGTCCCGCACAGCCGGCGCGGACAAAAACACTGCGCTCGCGTCTACACACGCGACTCTATCTCTTGTGGCACACGCTCGCGTTACCTGACGTCAAGCTGGGTTGGGTGCCGGGTGCGACGCGCGCTGCACGCGAGCTGGTGCGCGCGCAGAAGATCCAGCACGTCTACATTTCCGGTTATCCGTTTTCATCGTTCCTGATCGGACCGCGCCTCAAGCGCACGGACGACGTGCGCGTGGCCATCGACTACCGCGACCCGTGGACGCAGAGCCTCAACTATCCGCTGCGCACGGCGCTCCATCGCCGCATCGACCGCTCGCTCGAGCAGCGCGTAGTGAGTGCCAGCGACCTCGTCATCTCCAACACGCGCTTCAACGATACGCAGATGGCGGCCGAGTTCGGCCGCGGGGCGCCGCGTGAGAAGTTCGTGGCCATCCACAACGGGTTCGACGCCGAGGACTTTGCCTCCATTGCGCACGGCCACAATGACCGCTTCACGATCACTTACGCCGGCGCTTTTTATCACAGTATCGGCTCCACGCACGCGGACCGCGCCGTCGGCGATGATGCGATGAAGACGTACTCGCCGCTCGTGTTCTTCGAGGCGCTGCAGGCGTTCTTCGCACGGCGGCCCGAGGCGAAGGCGTACACGCGCGTGCGCTTCATGGGTGTCCTGGGGCAGGGCTACGACCCCATTATCCAGGAGCGCGGTCTCGACACGGTGATCGAACGGCTGGGCTACATCGATTACGACGAGCATCTGCGCGTGCTGAAGCAGTCGGATGCGCTTCTGCTCGTGATGTCGAAGGGCGAAAAAAGCCGGGGTTGGATTCCTTCCAAGTTTTTCCAGTACCTGGGAACCGGCAACCCGATTCTCGCACTGGCGCCGGAGGGCGAAGTGCGCGATATCATCGCGGCCACGCGTGGAGGCATCAGCGTTGCGCCCGACGATGCCGCGGCCGCATCCCGTGCCATCGAGACGCTCTATGACAGCTGGAAGAATGGTACAGCGATTGCACAATCGGACGCTGCCGCCGTGGGGGCGTACGAACGCCGCAACCTGACGGCAAAGCTCGCACGCGCGCTCGATTCCATGTAAGCTGTGCGGACGCCAATGCCGGCTCCAGGCCGCGCAACAGACACAAAGAAGGAACACATGAGGATCAGCATTTTCGGACTCGGTTACGTCGGCTGTGTATCGGCCGGCTGCTTCGCCAAGAACGGCCACACCGTGATCGGCGTGGACGTGGCACCCGCCAAGCGCGAAATCCTGATGGAGGGGCGCTCGCCCGTCATCGAGAAGGATCTCGACGACATCATCGCCGAAGGCGTGAAGAACGGCCGCTTGAGCGCGGTGGCATCCGCCGCCGAAGCGATTGCCGCGACCGACGTGTCGCTTATCTGCGTCGGCACGCCGAGCAATCCCAATTCCAGTCTCAACCTCGAGTATGTACAACGCGTGTGCGAAGAGATCGGCGCGGCGCTGCAGCACAAGGCTGACCGCCACGTGGTATGCGTGCGCAGCACCATGGTCCCGGGCAGCACCGAGCGTGTCGTGATCCCGGGACTGCGCAAGGGACTCGGCGGCATCATTCCCGATCGCGTCGAGGTGGCGGTGAACCCCGAGTTCCTGCGCGAGGGAACCGCGGTGTACGACTTCTTCAATCCGCCCAAGACGGTGGTGGGCTCGGATCGCGATTCCACAGCGCAGACGATCGTCGATCTGTACGCCGGGATCGAAGCGCCCGTATTCAAGACGCCCATCAAGGTCGCGGAGACGGTGAAGTACGTCGACAACGTCTTCCATGCCGTGAAGATCTCCTTCGCCAACGAGATCGGGAGCATCTGCAAGAGCGTGGGCGTCGACAGCCACGAAGTCATGAATATCTTCACCGCCGACAAGAAGCTCAACATCTCGCCGGCATACTTGAAGCCGGGCTTTGCGTTCGGCGGCTCGTGCCTTCCCAAAGACGTACGCGCGCTTGTGTACCTCGGGCGCTCGCACGACCTTGATCTGCCCATGCTGTCGTCGCTACTGGCCAGCAACGACAACCAGATCGAGCGCGCGGCGCACATGATCTTCGCGCGCGGGAAGAAGAAGCTCGCGTTTCTCGGGATGAGCTTCAAGCCCGGCACCGACGACCTGCGCGAGAGCCCGCTGGTGCGCCTGATCGAGCAATGCCTGGGAAAGGGCTACGATCTGCGCATCTACGACCAGAGCGTATCCATTGCGCGTCTCACCGGCGCCAACAAGGCCTACATCGAGAAGGAGATTCCGCACATCTCGCGCCTGCTCTCCACCAATCTCGATGAAGTGATCTCGTTCGGTGAAGTGATCGTGGTGGGACACCGCACGAAGGAATTCGCGGCGGGACTGCAGAAGTCAGCGGGGAACCGGGAGATTCTGGATCTGGCGCGCGTGTTCGATGCCCTGCCGCAGAAAGACTACGAGGGGCTTAACTGGTAGCGGAGCTCTGCGGACGAGCGTCGCCCGGGTGGACGCTGAGCCATCCGTCGTTGTAGCGGATAATGAGAAAGGCACCGAAGAGCAGCGCGGCATTGCGAACCAGGAGCAGCCACGACGTGGTGGCGCCGCCTTCGCCGAAACAACCGCAGTTGATCACCATGTGGCGCACGAGCACGGTGGAGATGGCGGCGGTGAACATGATGAGAAGCAGGAAGATGGCGCCGGCGGCCTGGCGCGTGAAAATGCCGAGAATGAGCAGCGTCGCCGCGACGATCTCACTCCACGAGACGCAAATGGCAAACAGGTTGGAGAGCGAAAAGGGAATGAGCTTGTACCCGCGCACCGCCATCGCAAACGCCGCCGGGTGCACCACCTTTTCG
The DNA here is from genome assembly GCA_035279765.1 of Candidatus Krumholzibacteriia bacterium. Lineage (GTDB taxonomy): Bacteria > Krumholzibacteriota > Krumholzibacteriia > WVZY01 > JAKEHA01 > JAKEHA01. The sequence continues at coordinate 3,671 of DATEHD010000157.1, forward strand.
AACGCCGCATAGAAGAACAGGCCGCCGATGACCAGACGAGCAACGAGATTGAGCCAGCGACTGCGCAGAAAGGTCATTGGCGCGGCCCCTTCTCGATCGCGTAACCCGCTTTCGTCCATTCTTCCCAGCCCCCCGAGAACACCGAGACGTCCTGCCAGCCGATGATCTTGAGCTCGGTGGCAAGCAGGTCGCTGAAATCGCAGTCGGGACCACGGCAGTAACAGATGACGTGCGCGTCGTTGGAAACTTCTTTGGTCAGCACGTCCTGGTATTGCGGGATCTGGTCGTGCGGAATGTTGATGGCGCCGGGGATGTGTCCCTCTGCGTACTCTTCGGGCGAGCGGGCATCCAGGATGACGGCGGTCTTGCCGTCGAACTGGGCCTTCATTTCCTCGATGGAGATGGCACCCTTTGCGCTCGGCTCCACGGTCTTTGTAGTATCAACGGAACCGTGCTGCACGGTGGCGACGGCTTCGCCCTTCTGGATGAGCGGCAATCCGTGCGGGCGCGCGGCGTTCACGCCGATGCCAATGACGGCGGCGACGATCATCAGCACGATGCCGCCCGCGAGTTCTTTGAAGAATGATTTCATGGAATGGAATTGTGTGCGCATTCATCCTACCCGACGGATGGCGCGCGATCCAGTATCATCTAACACCGAAGGTCCCCGCCCGGTTCCGGGTGTGCTAAGCGTTGAAAGCTTGGAGGGCGGGCAGTAGTTATGTGCGGAATCACCGGTATCGTCCACGCGGACCCTTCGCGGCTCGTTTCGGAAGCGGCCATGCGCTCTATGTGCGCCTCGCTCCACCATCGCGGTCCCGACGATAATGGCATCCACATCGACGGTGCGGCCGGCATCGGCATGCAGCGGCTCTCCATTATCGACGTATCCGGCGGCCACCAGCCCATCTTCAACGAAGACCGTTCGTGCGCCATCGTGCAGAACGGCGAGATCTACAACCACGTCGACGTGCGCCGCGAGCTCGAGAAGCGCGGCCATCGCTACGCCACCCACAGCGATACGGAAACCATCCTGCACGCCTACGAGGAATACGGCACCCAATGTGTCACGCATCTGCGCGGCATGTTCGCGATCGCGATCTGGGATGCCAAGCGCCGGCGCCTGTTCCTGGCGCGCGACCGGATGGGGAAGAAGCCCCTCTATTATAGTGTGCTCGGCAGCGGTGCTGCTTCCGTCCTTGTATTCGGCTCGGAGCTGAAGGCAGTTCTTGCCCACCCCGACGTGCTGCGCCGTCTTGATGAGCAGGCGCTCGTGGACTACGTGGCGTGGGGCTACGTGCCGGATCCGCGCTCGATCTACGCGGGCATCCACAAGCTGCCGCCCGCGCACACGCTCGTCTTCGAGAACGGCAACGTCACCGTCGAGAAATACTGGGACGTTTCCTTCGCGGAACCCGTGGAGCGCGCCAACGAAGCGGCGTATGTCGACCGCGCGCTGGAGATTCTCGACGAGGCGGTGCGCATCCGCCTGATGAGCGAAGTGCCGCTGGGAGCGTTCCTCTCCGGCGGCACCGATTCATCGATCGTGGTCGGCCTGATGGCGCGCAATTCGACCACGCCGGTGAAGACCTTCTCCATCGGTTTCGAGGAGAAGGAGTACAACGAGCTCGAGTACGCGCGCGCTGTTGCGCAGCACTTCAAGACCGAGCACCACGAAGAGATCATTCGCCCCGACGCGGAGCACGATGTTCCGGCGCTGGTGCGCCAGTTCGACGAGCCCTTCGCCGATTCGTCCATGATTCCCACGTACTACGTGTCGCGCTCCGCGCGCCGTCACGTGACTGTCGCGCTTTCGGGCGATGGCGGCGACGAGCTGTTCGCCGGATACATGCGCTACGTCGATCCCGCCAACGTGCGCGCGGTGGAACGCATTCCGGCGTCGATTCGCAACGCGCTCTTTGCGCCGGTGGCGCACATGCTGCCCGAAGGTGCGCGTGGGATCGACCGCCTGCGCGACATGCTGGGCACGGCCGACGAACAATACGTGCGGCGCATGACGCGGGGCTTCACAAACATTCACGCCACCGTGTTCGACGAAGCGCTCGCACGCCGCGTGGATACCGATCCGTCGCACGTGGCGTCGCCGTTTCTCGCGGCGGTCGAAGCCGGTGTCGACACGTTGTCGCGCCGGCAGTATCTCGACATCCACACGTACCTTCCGGGCGACATTCTCTCCAAGGTGGACCGTACCAGCATGCTGGTATCGCTCGAGTGCCGCGCTCCCATTCTCGACCACGTGCTGGCCGAGTTCGCGGCCAGCATTCCGCCCGCGATGCGCATGCGCGGTATGACCACCAAATATATCCTCAAGAAAGTTGCCGAGCGGTTGATGCCCGCCGAAATGGTGCACCGGCCCAAGATGGGGTTTTCGATTCCTGTGAATCACTGGCTGCGGGGCGAGTGGATGGCGAAGAGCAACGACCTCATCCTGGGCGAACGCACGCGCGAACGCGGCATCTTCCGCCCGGCGTTCCTCGAGCGCGTCATCGACGAGCACCAGGGCGGCAAGCGCGACAATTCGTCGATCATGTGGTCGCTCATGATGCTGGAGATGTGGTTCCGCGAGTGTTTCGACTAGAGTCCGCTGCGAAGCCTCGCCCCGCGTGCCATTGACCCGGCCGCGTGCCCGCGCTACCATCATTGAAACCGCGCCCCCCCGATTGCCTTATGCGCCGCATCTACCTGCTTGTCCTCATGTGTTCGCTGGCGCTGCTGTCCTGCAGCGACGACTCGACGGGCCCACCGCCGACGTCACCCACCACGCCCTCGCCCGCGGACCAGAGTGTCGAGCAGCCGTCATCGCTCACGCTCTCGTGGAGCGGGAAGGGTGGCGACCATTTTGATGTGTATCTTGGCACCAGCACCACGCCGCCGCTCGTCGCGCACGATCTGTCTGCGTCGCACTATCATCCGGCGCGGCTGACAACAGGATCGCAGTACTACTGGCGCGTGGTGAATGTGGGTGACAGCAGCACGCAAGGCCCGTTGTGGAGTTTCGCGACCAAGCCCGGCGTTCCACCCGGCGAACCCGCGACGATCGACCCGGCAGACGGCGCCAACGTGGCGCTGGATCCCGTGGTACTCACGTGGTCACCCGAGCCCGGCGACAGCCTCGTGTTTAATATTTATTTCGGAAGCGAACCAGATCCTCCGCTGGCGGCGAGTGACGTGAAAGCGAGCTCGTACAACGCCGCGGTGTTTGCGGGCAGCACGTACTACTGGCGCGTCGAGGCCAAGAATCTCGACGGGCTCACCGCGAGCAGTCCTACGCGGCATTTCCAGGCCGATCACGCTCCCGGTCACATGTACAACGTCGCGGGCACCGGCACGGATGGTTTTGGCGCGCTCGACCAGCTTCCGCTCGCGACGAAGCTCTACAATCCGCAGGACATCGCGTTCGATCCCGCCGGCAATCTCGTGGTGGTGGATTGGAACAATCACCGCATTCTCGTGGTGGTTCCGGAGACCGGGCTGTTCACACTTGTCGCGGGGACGCTGGATGGAAAACCCGGGGAGCCGTGCGGGATTTACCCGTCGCCGTGCGATGAGATCGATGCCATCGGCGCCAAGATCAACCATCCCACCAGTGTCACCGTGCGCCCGGACGGCAAGATGGTGCTCTCGGCGTGGCACAACTACAGCGTGATGCTTATCGATCCGGAAGTTTCCATGAGCCGTATCGCGGGGACGGGCAAGGCGAGCTACGATTCCGTGGTGACGGTCGCGAACGCGGCGCCCGTCAATCTGCCCTCGGCGTCGGTGTACACCGCGGCGGGAGATTTGATTTTCAACGATCAGTACAACACGATCCTGCGCCGCGTAGACACCGGCGGCATGATCCACCGCTTCGCCGGCAAGGCGCCGGTGTGGAACGGGACGCGGTGGGTGCCACAGCAGGGATTCAGTGGAGACGAAGGGCCGGCGCTTTCCGCCAAGTTCAAATGGGACGGCACCACGACGTGCGGCAAGCTCGCGATCGACGCAGCCGGCAACATCTACGTGTGCGACACGCTCAATCACGCGATTCGCATGATCGACACGGCGGGCATCATTCATCGTTTCGCGGGATTGAACCCGGCCAGCGCCGGATTCAGCGGCGATGGCGGTCCGGCCACGTCTGCGCAGCTCGATCTTCCGCGCGATGTGGCGTGTGACACGCACGGCAACGTGTTCATCGCCGACACCGGCAACCAGGTGATTCGCATGGTGGCACCGGACGGCATCATCACCACGGTGGCGGGCACGCCCGGCGTATCCGGCACGAGCGCTGACGACGGCAAGCTCGCGACGCAATCAACGCTCAATCTTCCTTTCGGCATCGATATCGATGCGCACGGCAACTTGTGGATTGCCGACACGGCCAACAGCCGCATTCGCGTCGTTTACCGCTGAGAACCTTCTTTCCCAAGATGCGTCGTCATCATCTGTTCGCGGTTGTGTGCTCGGCCGTGGTGTTGTCGTGTAGCAACGACTCGCCG
>DATEHD010000158.1:0-5507 GCA_035279765.1 Candidatus Krumholzibacteriia bacterium
AGTACAAACGGAAGCAGCGATCCCACCAGCGTTCCAAAAGTGATCACGCCGATCAGGCTGAAGAAAACCGTGAGCGCGATGGAGAGCCAGTGTTCGCCGTACACGGGCCGGATCATCTGCCAGACGGTCACGCGCAGAAATCCAATCCCGCCCAGGACGAGACCCAGCAACAACCCGGTGATGAACTCGCGCTGAACCACACGCCACCAGTCGCGCAGGCGAACCTCGCCCAGCGCCATGGCGCGAATCACAAGCGTTGACGCCTGCGAGCCCGAGTTGCCACCGCTCGATATAATGAGAGGGACGAAGAGCGCCAGCACCACCGCGCGCGCGATCTCGTCTTCGAAGTACGCCATCGCCGTCGCCGTCAGCATCTCGCCGATGAACAGCGCGGCCAGCCAGCCCAGGCGCTTCTTCACCATTTCCATGAGGCCGACGGCGAGATAAGGCGCATCCAGGGCCTGCGTACCGCCGATCTTCTGGATATCTTCGGTGGCTTCCTGCTCGACGACGTCGACGATGTCATCGACGGTGACGATACCCTTCATGCGCCGGTGCGCATCCACCACCGGAATCGCGATCAAATCGTGCTCGGCGAACACGCGGCTCACCGCTTCCTGGTCCATCTGCTCGTCCACGGTGACGACGTCGGTGCGCATGATGTCTTTGACCTGCGCTGTCGACGCGCCCGAGAACAATTCGCGGAACGACACAACGCCGACAAGCTCGTGCTCCTGCGTCAGCACGTATGCGTAGTAGATCATCTCGAGGTGCTCGCGCGCCTGGCGACGGAGATACGCGATGGCTTCGTCGACACTCATGTCGCGACGCAGGCGCGCGTAGCGCGGATTCATGATGCCGCCGGCGCGGTCTTCGGCGTAGGCGAGGAGTGCGGAGACTTCGCGGCGCGTGTAGTCGTCGAGGAGCTCCAGCAGCTGGTGGCGCGCTTCCTCGGGCGCGGCCTGGATCAGGTCGGCCGCGTCGTCGGGTGCCAACAGGCGCATCCAGCGCCGCCGGTCCTGCGGGGGCAGCGCGGCCAGGAGCTCGGCCGAGTCCGTCCCGGGCAACCCGAGGAAAAACTCCTCCGCCTGGTCGGCGGACAACAGACCGAAGCCAAGCACACGCTCCTCGGTGGACAGCACCACCCAGGCGTTGCGCAGGTCGTCGATGGCGAGCCGGTCGGAACGCTCGTCAGTCGTGGTCATGACTCGATTCTCCGCATCTTCAAGCACATGGCGCGCGTAGTCTAACGGCGGGCCGTGGGGAAAGCCAATCGCAAACCCCCGGCACCACGTGTATAATTCGCCCATGAACGAACCACGCAAACTGAAATCTGGATTGATCAACGTCACGTTCGGCGAAGGCTGCACCATCGTCGAGCCCTGCAATCTTTACGGATGCTCCCTCGGCGACGGCTCGTTCGTGGGACCGTTCGTGGAGATCCAGAAGCAGGTGACCATCGGTAAGCGGGCGCGCATCCAGTCCCATGCCTTCATCTGTGAGCTCGTCACCATCGGCGATGACTGCTTCATCTCGCACGGCGCCATGTTCATCAACGATGTATTCCAGATCGGCGGTCCGGCCTGGGGCCGCAACGACCTGTGGAAGCCGACCACGATCGGCAACAAGGTGTCGATCGGCACCAACGCCACCATTCTGCCGGTGACCATCTGCGACAATGTGGTCGTGGGGGCCGGCTCCGTGGTCACCAAAGACATTACCGAGCCCGGCATCTATGCCGGCAATCCGGCCCGGCTGATCCGCAAGCTATGAGCCGGGACGTGATCGCCCCCACAGGCAGCGCCTCCGGAGCGCGGTCCCGGGCCGCGAAACACAATCCTCCGCTCAAGGTTCTCGTCGTCTGCACCTCGCTCATGCCGGGGCGCCGCTTCCCCGCGCCGGTGACGTTCGTGAATGCGCTCGCCGAGCAGGGGATGACGGTGATGTTCGCCGCCGAGGTGGGGCCGCTTCGCAACGAGCTCACGCGCACGGTGCATTACCTGCTGGTGGACAATGCCGAGGACGCGCCGGTCAAGACGGCGCACGAGCTCTCACGGCTCATCCGTCACCATCACCCCGATGTCGTGCACGCTCACGGTGTGCGTTGTGCCATGGTCGCCGCGCTGGCGGTCAAGGCCTGCCGCGCCAAATGCGGCCGCGTCATGACCGTCTATTCGCCCGGCCTGCTCCGCTATCCCAACTGGATCAAGGGTCCGATGCTGCGCCGGGCGGCCGATCGCTACCTGGCCGCGAATGAGGAGCTGGCGCGCGAGCTCGAAGAGCTTGGCGTTTCCGCGGAGCGAATCCGTCTCGAACCCATCGATGACCGCCACGCGGCCGGATTTGCCCGCGCCTCGATTGCGATCTATCGGCAGCTCGCCGGGGCGAGCGGCAGCGACGCATGAAGTCCCCGCTCTTCGTGCTCCCTTTCTTCCTCGCCGCGCCCGCACTGGCCGCCGATCCCCTTGTGGTTCACAACTTCGACCAACCCGCGTGGGACGCCAGCCACGGCATCGAGCTCACCGAAGACCTGCGCATCGGGGGCAAGGACCAGAAAGACATCGTGTTCGAAAAGATCGTGTACCTGGCAAGCGACTCGAAAGGGCAGATCATCGCTGCCGATTACATGAAGAACGAAGTCCGGAAATTCGGAGCGGATGGCAAACTGATCGGCCCCATCGGAAAAGCCGGCGATGGTCCCGACCAGTACCGCTTCATCGTGGCCATCGGCGAGGATTCCAAAGACAATCTCTACGTCGTTGGCTCGAAGCGCGTCCGTGTCTACGACGCGACGGACGCATTCGTGACCGACTTTCGCGACAATTCTCCCAACCTGGTTCGGTGCGTGCGCACGCTGCCGGACGCCAGCCTCTTCCTGGCCGAATACGATACCCAGACCAACTCCGTGCTCCAGAAGTACGTGGAGAAGAAGCACGCGGCGCACTTCGGCGCTCCCTTCAATTTCAGCGGCCAGTACAAGGATGAGATGATGATGGCGTACGCGGGCGGGTTCATCGATGTCGGCGCCGATGGCATGATCTATTACACCCAGATGTCTCCCTACGAGATTCGCAAGTACACGCCGTCGGGTGATCTCGTCATGCAGGTGTTTCGCGAAAATAGTTTCGTCACGGCGCCCCATGTCGAACGCAAGGGCGGCAGCATGATTTTCCACTCATACTCGGGATCCGTGGCCATCTTTGCGCTGCCTGACGGAAAAATCATGAACGTGGTGGGCATCGTGGACGGAGACGGCAAGCCTTCGAGCACGGTGCTCGATGTCTTCGACAGCGAAGGGCATCTTCTCCTGTCGCACCGGCTCGAGCGGTATTTCACGCCGCAGTGGTGTGATCCATCCGGCAACCTGTACACGTTCGAATCGGACAGCCTCGCGGTGATTCGCTCCCGCCTGACGATTCATTAGGCTGCGTTGCTGGCGTCTCTTCGGGGCGCGCGTGTATAATCCAAGCTGAACATGACGTACCTCAAAGACAAGAAACAGGTCTCGCGCTATCTCGACCCGGCCACGGTCGGGAAGCTCCAGAACATGGAGCTCAAGGCCCGGATGATTGTCGAAGGCTACATCGCCGGCCTGCACCGGAGCCCCTACCACGGCTTTTCGGTCGAGTTCGCCGAGTATCGTCCTTATATGCAGGGCGACAACGTCAAGTCGATCGACTGGAAGGTCTACGCCAAGACCGACCGCACCTACGTCAAAGTCTTCGAGGAAGAAACCAACCTCATCGCCAACGTGCTTCTCGACAAGAGCGGCTCGATGGGATTTCCCGAAGGCGGCGTCACCAAGCTCGACTACGGCTGTATGCTCGCCGCGGGTCTTACCTACCTCATGAACCGCCAGCAGGACGCGGTGGGCCTGTGCGTGTTCGACGAGAAAGTGCAGCGCCTGATCCCGCATCGCTCGGTGCGCAAGCAGATGTTCCAGGTGCTGCACACGCTGGAGGGCACGTCGCCCGGGGCCAAAACCTCCATCAGCCCCGCGCTGCACGAGATGGCGGAGCGCATGAGCCGTCGCGGGCTCGTCATTCTGATTTCCGACTTGATGGATGATCCCGAGAAGATTCTCCTGGGGCTCAAACATTTCCGCCACCGCGGCCACGAAGTGATCGTGTTTCACGTGCTCGACCCGCGCGAGATGGATGTCGATTACAAGGAAGCGGTGGAATTCGAGGACATGGAGACGGGAGAGAGACTTCGCGTCGAGCCGCAATTCCTGCGCGAGCAGTTCAAGAAGGACGTGCGCGACTGGATTGACAAGCTCGAACGCGGCTGCCGCAACCGCCAGATCGATTATCACCTCCTGCGCACAGACACTCCTTTCGACGTGGCACTCACGGCTTATCTCGGCAAGCGGCAGCGGATGGGCTAACGCGTGGGTTTTCTAAATATCGCATTTCTCTTCGGCCTCGTCGCGGCCGGCGTGCCGGTGGTCATCCACCTGCTCAACCGCCGGCGCGTAAAGAAGGTCAAGTTCTCCTCGCTGGAATTCCTGGAAGAAGTGAACCGGCAGCGCATGCGCCGGTTGAATCTCACGCGCATCCTGATTCTCGCGCTGCGCACGCTCGCCGTCTTGATGATCGTGGTGGCGTTTGCGCGGCCCACGCTGCGCTCGGGGTTGTTGTTCGCCGGCGCCGTCCCCAAGAACGTCATCGTATGCCTCGACAACAGCTACAGCATGGGCGTCAACCAGGAGACGGGCACCGCGTTCGATGCGGCCAAGAAAATATCCAAGGACATCGTCGACGAAGCGGCCAACAACGACGAGATCAACGTGGTGTTGTTCGCGAAGACGGCCGATCCCGCGCTGGAAAAAGGCACGCGCAATCGAAGCGTGATCAAGGGCGCGATCGATCGCGCCCGGCTCTCCAACCAGACCACGTCGCTGCGCGCCGCGGTGGATCGTGCGCTCGCGCTCGTGAAGGAGAGCGACGTGGAAGGCGGCGAGATCTACGTCGTCTCAGATTTTCGCTACAGCGCGGACTCCACCATTGTGGACGATGCAAAAACGCCGGCCAACGTTCGCATTTATTTCGTCCCCGCATATAAAGGAGACGCCGACAACGTGAGCCTCGATCGCGTGACCGTGCCGCGCAAGCTCCTGCGGCCCGGCGAAGTGGTGAAGGTGGGCGTCACAGCGAGCAATTACGCCAGAGACACACCCGCCAACGTGTCGCTCGAGCTCGTGGTGGAAGGCGATCGCAAGGCGGAGCAGGTGATCGAGCTGGCGCCGGGCTCGTCGCAAACCGTGACGTTCCCGCTGTCGCTTTCGAAGCCCGGGCGTTATCACGCGCGCGCATCGAAGAATCACGACCGGCTTCCCATCGACGACGACCGCTATTTCCTGATCGAGGTCTCCAACACGATACCGGTGACGATTGTGGGCGGCGGCGCGCGCTCGATGCCGGGCGCTGCAGCCGCCAACAACGGGAACATGCCGCCGGGTTTTTATGTTGAGAAGGCGCTCAACCCGCGCGGCACCGCGGACAACG
>DATEHD010000159.1:0-3282 GCA_035279765.1 Candidatus Krumholzibacteriia bacterium
AAGATCCGGCTGGGTCTCAAGGTCGCCAACAAGCAGGGCAAGGAGTACCCGAAGGAGACGCCGTGGTTCGTCTGCCCACCGGAAGTCGAGACGGTCTACGGGAAGGAGCCGACCGAGTTGGACGTCATGCTCCCGCATGAGGATCCCGAGGTGTTCTTCCCGCAGAAGCTCGCCATGTACGGATCGGGCACGGGGCTGCAATGTCACGGGAACGGCGAAGTCGCCCGGCGCCTCAATACCAAGGGCGAGTGGGTGGAGCGGTCCTGCCCGTGCGACTTCCTCAAGACCGACGCCAATCCGAAGGGGGCCTGTACCGAACAGTCGAGCCTGATGGTGCTGTTGCCGAAGGTGTCGATGGGCGGGTGCTACCAGATCACCACGGGGTCGTTTCATTCCACGCGCACGTTGAACAGTGCGCTCGACTACATTCGCGGGCTGGCCGGTCGGCTCGCGCTGATCCCGCTCAAGCTGCGCCGGGTGCCTCGGGAAACCCACAACGACGGCAAGAAGCAAATGCACTACCCCCTCGAACTGATCTTGGACGGGGATCTCAGGATGATCCGCGACCTGCGGGCCGACATCGAGGGGTCGCTGATCCCGCGCACGTACCAGATCGAGGGGCCGATCGACGAGAACAAACGCCTCGATCCGTTCGACGTGGAAGAGGACGATGGCGGGGTCGAAGCCGAGGACTTGGCGAACATGGACAACGCGCAACTGGCCGATGTGCAGAAGCGGCTACGTGAACAGCAGGACGCGAAGAAGGCGGCGCCGGTCAAGCCGGAGCCAGCGAAGCCTGCGGCACCGGCTTCTGTCCCTCACACGAACGGCTCGGCGCCGGCGGCAGTGCTGATCCCGAAGGAGGACTGGCAGGTCATCATCTACGCGGTGGATGAGGTGCCGGAACTCGTCGAGATCAAGAAGCGGTGGAAGAGCGACAACAACGTGAGCAACATCACGCTGCTCAAGGCCGAGGGGCAGCAGGCCTTCATGAGTTACGTGCAAGCCGAGGCGGCGAAGCTCGGGCTCCCGGTGCCATTTTGAGACCGACCAAGGAAGATCGCGAGGCGCTGCGGATCCTCTTGGGTCGGGAGGATCTGAGTGACTTCGACGCGGAGTTCATCGACGCCCTACGCAACTGGATCGGCAACTGGACCCCGAGACAGGCGGCGTACTTCGACACCATCTGGTCCAAATATTACTAGGAGGGCAGCATGGAACCATCGAACATACAGACCGAATCCCACACCGACTGCTCCACGCCAGTCGCGACCATCTCGGCCATCTACACCCCAGAGGAATACCTGGCGCACATGGCGGCGAAACGCCAGCCGTGTTTTGTGCTCCTCGCGCAGGACATCACCGCCGACATCGTCGTCGACTTCTGGATCAAGGTGCAGCAGCGCATGCGCGAGCACGTCAAGCACGGGCTCACCGAGGCCCAGGCAGCCAAGGCTGTGCGCGAGTACTACTTCCTCGAAAAGATGGACGTGACGATCACCTATCAGAAACTCGCGGAGGCCTGCGCGATCGCGGGCGCGATGGAGAACTGGGGCACCAGGAGGCTCGCGGACTAATGGACGACGTGGTGACCTTCCGGGTGGCCGGGGTGCCGGTGCCCAAGGGCAGCATGAAGATGCTCAGGAACTTCACGACTGGCCGTCCGGTGGTCATGCACGACAACACGAAGAGTAAGCCGTGGGCCAATCTGGTGAGCCTCATGGCGCAGCGGGCGGTGCGCGGGGCGCCGCCGTGGCAGGGGGCGGTGCATTTGGATCTCCTGTTCTACCTACCGCGACCGAAGAGCCTCCCCAAGCGCATCACCTACCACACGAAAAAGCCAGACCTCGACAAGTTGATCCGCAACATCAAGGACGCGCTCAAGGGCATCGTGTATCGGGACGACGCCCAGGTGGTGCGAACCGAAGCGACGAAATCCTACACCCCAGACGGCGAGCCGGACGGGGTGATTATCCATCTACGGAGTCTCCCATGATCGATACGAAAGCCCTCACGATTACCGAACACCTGCCCGTCAAGATCGATAGTTTCCGCGAGAAGGCGCTCAGCAACCAGATCCGCGAGAGCACGATGGAGGAGGAGCGGATCGCGACCCACCTCAAGAACGTGACCGAGAGTCTGCGCTCCTCCATCAAGGAAAACCAAAAGAAGCGGGTCATCGCGGCGGCGGCGCTCACGCAGGGGTTTGAAATGCAGCCGGTGTCCTGCGAGCAGAAGATCGAGGGCGACAACCTTGTCACGTATCGGCTGGACACGGGTGCCGTCGTGCGGGAGCGGGCGCTCTCGGTCGAGGAGATGCGCGAGGCGCGGAGGGTGAAGCCATGACGCACACCTGTCCGGTCGAGGGTTGTCGTCTCGACGTGCCGCGCTCGCATCTCATGTGCTGGGACCACTGGTGCCTGGTGCCGAAGCCGATCCAGTCGGATGTGTATTACTGCTACCGGAGGCGGCCAGGAGGACCGTCCCATCTCGCCGCGATGAAGCGGGCGATCGAGTCGGTGAACCGCACGATCGAGGGGCGGGCGAATCGTGAGCAACCGGCGTCGATGCCGTACAGAGACGATTGATGCGCGTGGGTTCGCTGTTCTCGGGGATTGGATGGTTTGACCTTGGGCTCGAACGTGCGGGGTTCGACATCGCGTGGCAGGTCGAACACGACGACTACTGCCGGCGCGTCCTTGCGAAACACTGGCCGGGCGTCCCGTGTCACTACGACGTCCGCACCATCGACTGGGCATGGCTCCCGCGAGTCGATCTCATCTGCGGAGGTTTCCCCTGTCAGCCGTTCTCCTGTGCCGGGAAGCGACGAGGAGCGGACGACGACCGCTATCTCTGGCCGGAGGTGGTCCGATGCCTATCCGTCCAGCAGCCCGCTTGGTTCCTTGGTGAGAATGTGCCTGGGCTCATCGGTCTGGGGCTCGACCAAGTGCTTGCTGACCTGGAAGGCCTTGGCTACGAAACACAAACGTTTAGTATTCCGGCTTGTGCCGTCGATGCCCAGCACATCCGGCAAAGGCTCTGGATTCTGTCCTACCTGTCACGGATTCAGTCAGGACGGAAAAAGCCACGGACCACCGGGCAACGAACTAGGGCGAGCCGTGAATCGTGCGCTTATGCCAACACCGAACGTGCCGAACGGCGACCGTTCGATATCCCATGCCACCATCACAGGGAAAACGGCAATGCACAATGGGAAGAAAGTCCAGATAGGACTGGAGGCCTATGTGCGAATGTGGCCGACACCAAAAACTCCGTCAGGGG
>DATEHD010000160.1:0-3647 GCA_035279765.1 Candidatus Krumholzibacteriia bacterium
CGTGCGGTTGTCACGCCGCGAAGGATCGCTGGGAGCTTTCGAATACGAAATTCTCTCCCACGTGCTCGAGTTCCGCGAAAAAGTGGTGAAGGAGATCATGACGCCGAGCATTCACGTGACCTCGGCGCCCGTGACCGCCAGCCGCGAAGAAGTGCTCACCCTGTTCCGGGCGAGCCGGCGTTCGCGCATTCCCATCCACGGCGAGTCCCCGGACGACGTGATCGGAATTCTGCACGTGAAAGACCTTGTCGACGAGAACGCGGCGCGCAGCGAGGAGGACCTGCGCCGGCGCATGCGCGAGCCCTTCTTCATCCAGGAGAATGCCGCCATCGTGGACCTCTACAGCGAGCTCCAGCGCCGGAAGACGCACGTCGCCGTGGTCATCGATGAGCATGCCTCGTTCGCGGGCATGGTCACCACCGAAGATATCCTGGAGCAGCTGATCGGCGAGATCAGCGATGCGCGCGACGTGCGCACGCAGCCCTTCCACAGGATCGACGAGCGGCGCATCGTGGTGAACGCGACCATGGAGATCGATCATCTCAACGAAGTGTTCGGAACAGCGCTGCGCGACGAGCGTCACGAAACGGTGGCGGGATTCGTGCTCGGAATTCTCGGACGCATTCCGCGCGAAGGAGAATCCATCGAGGCCGACGGATTGCGCTTCCACGTGCTCTCGGCGCAGCCCAATCGCATCCGCAAGCTCCGGGTGGAAAAGCTGTGAGTGACTTCACCCTCATCATCGCGGCCGCGGTTCTGTTTGCGCTCGGCATCGTGGCGTCAGGCTGCGAGACGGCGTTCTTTGCGGCCGACCGCATCCGGCTGCGCCACGTGGCCGCCACGGGAAGCAAGCGCGCGCAGCGCGCGCTCGATCTTTCCGCCGATCCCGAGCGCGTGCTGACCACGCTGCTCGCCCTCTACACCCTCGCCGAAGTGGGCTGCAGCGCCGTGTGTACGGCATTGGCGGCGCGCTGGTTCGGCGAATCGGCCACCACCATCGTGACCATCGTGCTGGTGCCGGTGTGGCTCGTCTTCAACCAGATCATCCCCAAGGCGCTCTTTCTCTCGTATGCCACGCCGGCCACCGTGCTCTTCGGCGACGCCATCCGCGCCGGGTCGCTGCTCATGATGCCGCTGGTCAGGCCGGCGGCGCGCTTTACCGAAGCCGTGACCCAGAAGCTCGGGGGCGTCGAGGAACGATCCGACTTGCACGTGAGCATGGAAGAGTTGCTGGTGCACATCGGTGACAGTCGCAGTGCCGGGCTGATCGCTCCCGAGACGACGGCGTTCATCGAGCGCGCCATTGCGCTCAAGTCGTTCTCGGTGCGCGACGTGACGACGCCGCTTGCCAGCGTGACCATGCTGGACGCGGATGCGCCGGTGGATTCGTACGCGGCGGTCATTGAACGCGAAGGATTCTCGCGCTACCCCGTGTACCGCGGCTCGCGCTCCAACGTCGTCGGCATTCTCTCCGTGCACGAGTACGTCACCAGTCCCAACCGCGAAGCGCTGCGCGATGGACTGCGCGAGCCGTATTTCGTGGCGGAGAACGCGCGCATTCCCGATATCCTGAGGCATATGCGCGAAGCGGGGCGCCATATGGTCATGGTGCGCGACGTGCACGGACACGTATCCGGCATGACCACACTCGACGATGTGCTCAAGCGCCTCGTGGGCGTCATCGTCGACGAATTCGATTAGCACCCTGTTGGAGGCCTGGCATGCGTCTCGAAATAGAACCGATCCAGGTGGAAACCGCCCATCCGTTCCGCATTGCGCGGGGGAGCAAGGTGCGCCGCGAGATCTTCGTGGTGTCACTCACCGTGGACGGCGTTACCGGCATCGGGGAGTCGTCGCCGCAGGAGTTCTATGGCGAGAACGCCATGACTGTGCGCTCCGCCGTCAACTCCATCGGGCGCTTCATGGACGGCGAGCCCGAAGCAGTACGCGCACGTCTCAACGATGCGACCTCGGATCTGCACCGCGCGCTACGCAACAGTGCATCCGTGCGCGCGGCGCTGGACATGGCGCTCTGGGACATGCGCGGCCAGCGCGAAGCGCAACCGGTGTGGAAGCTGATCGGCGCGGATGCACACAAGGCACCCGTGACGTCGTTCACCATCGGGATCGATGTGCCCGAGGTGATCGATGAAAAAGTGGATGCCGCGGCGCCGTACAGTATTCTGAAAGTGAAGGTCGGAGTTCCGGGTGACATGGAGATTCTCGACCGCGTGATCGCGCGCAGCGGGAAGATCGTGCGTGTGGACGCCAACGAGGGCTGGGACCTGGAAACCGCCATCGAGAAAACCCTCGAGCTCTACCGGCGCAAAGTCGAGCTGTGCGAGCAGCCGCTCCCGCACGCCGCGGAAGACGACTTGCGTCAGCTGAAGCGTCTGTGTCCCATCCCCGTGATTCTCGATGAGAGCATCGTGGGCGTGGCCGAGGTAGAGCGGTGTTACGACCAGGGCCACGGCATCAACATCAAGCTCATGAAATGCGGCGGCATCACGCCGGCCCTCCAGATGATCGAGCGCGCGCGTGCCCATGGCCTCGAGATCATGATTGGCTGCATGCTGGAAACGTCGCTGGGCGTCACGGCGGCGGCGCACCTGAGCCCGTTGTGTGATTACGCCGACCTGGATGGAAATCTGCTCCTGCGCGATGACCCGTTCGCGGGCGTGCGCGTGGAAGCAGGGAAGCTCGTGCTGCCGGATACGCCAGGGCTCGGAGTGACCCGGCGCGCTACTCGATGATGATCATCGCCATGGCGTGATCATCGGTGTGGGTGATGGTGACGTGGACGTGCGAGCCGCCCATCTCTTCCATGCGCCGCGCCGCTTGGCCCGAGAGGTGCGCGACGGGCGCGCCGGCGGGACCGCGCCGGACCTCGATGTCGCGCCAGCGAATGCCAAAGCCCCATCCCGTCCCGAGTGCCTTCATGCACGCTTCCTTGGCCGCAAAGCGTCCGGCAATGCGGGGCACCGGGTCGGCCCAGCGCGCCACATATTCCCGTTCGGCATCGGTCAGAATACGCGTGAGGAACTTCGCGCCATACTCGGCGTGAACGCGCGCGATGCGCGAGAGCTGGACGGAATCGATTCCAATACCGCGGATCATGAGACGAAAAGTATACGCGACAAAGGTGGATGCCTGCTACGATCACCCGCCGCGCCTATCCCGCGCTAAACACCGTGAGTGCTGCTGCTGAAATCAAGACGTCGCGCCGCAACCAGACCCTCGGCGTGATGAACGGCATGCTTGTCAACCTGGGCAACGCCTTTGTCGACCCGTTCACCGTGCTTCCCGTGTTCATCGCCACCTTCGGTGGATCGAGCATCCTCGTCGGCCTGGTGACCGCTGCCTTCACCGCCGGTTGGTTTCTGCCGCAGGTGTTCGTGGCGGGAATGGCGCAAACGCGCCGGCTCGTGCTTCCTATTTACACAGCGGCGGCCGCGTTCCGTCTGATCGGTTTTGTGGGCGCGGGTCTATGCGTGTTCTGGATCGATCCGGCCCACCGTGGCGCCGTGCTCGCCTGCGTGATCGGCGGCCTCGCGCTCAACGCGTTTGCCTCCGGCGTGGCGGGTATTCCATTTCTGGAGATTACTTCCAAGACTGTGCCCGTGAATGAACGCGGCGCGTTTTTCGGG
>DATEHD010000161.1:0-4443 GCA_035279765.1 Candidatus Krumholzibacteriia bacterium
ACGCAGCACGCCGCGTGTGTTTCGTTCTTATCACCTGCTCGCTCGCGACAGTCGCTGCCACCGCCGCGACGAAAAAGGCGCCCAAGGAGACCAGCAAGCCATCCGGCGCCGCGCGCACCCTCACCGCCAACGACCTCAAGAGTCTCAAGTGGCGAAGCGTCGGCCCCGCCAACATGGGCGGGCGCGTCGGTGCGATCGCGCTGGCACCCGGTAACAGCAAGACCTTCTACGTGGGATACGGCACGGGCGGCGTGTTCAAGACTGACAATTTCGGAACGACGTTCTCGCCCGTGTTCGACAAGACCGGGCAGCATTCCATCGGCGCCATCGCGGTGGCCGACGCACCGGCGGACTGGCCGGGTTGGGACGCAGAAAAAGAAAAGACGCCGAAAGAAGAACGCGAGAAGAAGGGCAAAGCCAAGATCGTCTGGGTGGGGACGGGCGAAGGCAACAATCGCAACAGCTCGTCGTGGGGGCACGGCGTGTACCGCTCCACCGATGCGGGCGGCACCTTCGAGTACATGGGACTGGCCGAGTCGCACGATATTCCGCGCATCGCCGTGGATCCGCGCAATCCCGACGTGCTGTACGTTGCGGCCGAGGGCCACCTGTGGGGCGCCAACCCCGAGCGCGGCGTCTACAAAACCAAAGATGGCGGCAAGACGTGGCAGCAGGTGCTGAAAGTTGACTCCAACACCGGCGCCTGCGACGTCGTGATCGATCCGCAGAATCCCGACCGCGTGTACGCGGGCATGTATGCGCGTCGTCGCACCCCGTGGAGCTACAGCGGCATCAGCAAGACGGGCGGCCTCTTTCGCTCCGACAACGCCGGCGGGTCGTGGAAGAAGCTCACGAAAGGAATCCCGGAGAGCACGGGGCGCATTGGCCTGGCCGTGTTCCCGAAGGACTCGAAGATCGTATACGCGATGGTGGAGACCGATATCGGCGGCACCGGACGCGACGAGTTCGACGATCGTTCGCCCAGCGGCGGTGTCTTCAAGAGCGAAGATCACGGCGACACGTGGACGCGCGTGAGCGATCTTGCGCCACGGCCGTTTTATTTCTCGCGCATCGCCGTCGATCCCGAGAATGCGCAGCGTGTTTACGTGCCCGGCTGGGACCTCGCCATTTCCGACGACGGCGGCAAGACCTTCCGCCGTTCCGGAAGCGAGAACGTCCACGTCGACTTTCACGCCATCGCCATCGATCCGCAGGATCCGACGACAATCCTCGTGGGCAACGACGGGGGCCTCTACATCTCGCGCGACAAAGCCGACAACTGGACGTTCATGAACAACGTCGCCGTGGGCGAGTTCTATCGTATCGCCCTCGACAACGCCGATCCGTATCACATCGCGGGTGGTCTGCAGGACAATGGCTCGTGGATGGGACCGTCGGAGACAACGCACCAGACCGAGGACGAGTCGAAAGACGGCATTCTCAACAGCGACTGGCAGACGATCTATGGCAGCGACGGCTTCGGCGTTGCATTCGATCCCAAGGAGCCCGACATCATCTATGCCACGGCGCAGGGCGGCTTCTTTGCGCGCGTCAACATGGCCAACGGCTGGCACCGCATGATGCGGCCGTCAGAGCGCGAAGGGCAGGAGCGCCTGCGCTTCAACTGGAACTCGCCGTTTTTCGTTTCCTCCCACGACCCGAGTGTCCTCTACCAGGGAGGCAACAAGGTTTACAAGATCACCGAGCGCGGCGAGAAATGGTTCGCTATCAGCAACGATCTCTCACGCCGCGAAGTGGACAAGATCATGACCGGCGGCTCGGAAGCCGAGACGTACGGCACCGTGGTGGCGCTGGCGGAGTCGCCGCTCAAGCAGGGACTCCTGTGGGCGGGCAATGACGACGGCCTCATCCACGTCACCGATAATGAGGGCGCCTCGTGGCGCGACGTCACGCCCAAAGCGGGCAACGGACTGTACGTGTCGTACATCACAGCCTCCGCGCACGACGCCAACACCGCGTTCGTCGCGATCGACGGCCATCGCAGCGATGTCATGATGCCCATCGCGCTCATGACGACGAACCTGGGCGGGAGTTGGACTTCCATCAGCGGTGACCTTCCCAAGGATGAGCCGGTCCAGGTCGTCATCGAGGATCCGGCCAGCAAGGATGTGCTCTACTGCGGCACGCAGTTCTTTGCGTACCTGAGCTTCGACCGCGGCGCACACTGGCTGCGACTCAACAACGAGTCGCTCCCGCCCGTGCCCGTGCACGACATGAAAATTCATCCGCGCGACAAGGACCTCGTGGTGGCCACGCACGGGCGCAGCATCTGGGTGCTCGACGACATCTCGATGTTCTCGCAGCTCACGCCGGAAGCGCGCGCGAAGAGCCTCGCCCTTTTCGACATTCTGCCCGCGCGCCCGCGCATCTATTCGGGGGTGGCGTACGGAAACGGACAGGGAATCTTCCGCGCCAAGAATCCGCCCGCCGGCGCGAACATCAACTACTGGGTGAAAGAAGACACCGGCGATCCCGTGAGCGTTTCGGTCGCCGACTCGACAGGATTCGTGGTGCGCGAGCTCGATGGTTCGTCGCGTGCCGGATTGAACCGCGTGGTGTGGGACCTGAAGCCCGAAAAGAAGCACGCCTTCAACCCCAGCCCCAACGAAGAGGCGGGGCCGGATCAGTTCGTGCCGGCGGGGAAGTACAAGGTCACGGTCAAGATGGGCGAGGCGAAGGAAACCCGGACGGTTGAAGTGCTCCCGTTCCCGTGGACGTACGCCGGCACGCAGAAAATGCGTTAGGCGGCTATTTCCGTCGCGGCCGCTGCTTCGCGGATACAGACTTGATGATGAGCTGACGCTTCGCGGAGGGATCCATGCGAACCTTGGCGCGCGCGAGTGCAACATCGATCAACGCGCGCACATCGGGCTCGTTCAGTGTCGACGTGCTCTCGAGGCGAACATTGCGCACCACGTTCCCGCTCCCGCGCAAACGCCTGGTCGGATCGGGCAACTTTGCGCCCTGGAGGAAACACAGGCTCACGCCGCTCGCCTGCGCGGCAATCGAGAAGATGGCGAGCGACGCCTTCTCATTGGGGCCATACCCGATGACAAAGAAGTTGTAGTTGTCGTAGACGAGCTCGGTCGCGGAAGGGAGCAGCGCGCGCATTTTCCGGCGCGCATCGCGGATCTGCTTTGCGCGATCGGGGGCGAACTTCGCGATGAACGCGGCGAGCTGCTCTTCGGCGGAAGCGCCGGAGCCGGTCACGGCGGGAGCAGTCCTGGTGCGACGGGGTTTTGAGGTTGTAGTCGCCATCGCGCGGAACAGTAGCACATCCTCCACCGCGATTCAGCCCGACGCAGCGCCCGGCGAGTGGTCAGCATCTTGCAAAGATGCAGGTTATGTCCCGCCTGGCTTCCACCCCGCATGGTACACCCATGCGCCTGCGTCACTTCGCTCTGGCGCTGACGGCGCTCTCGCTATCCGCCACCGGGGCCCGGGCGAATCCCGCCCACTTGTGGAGCCAGCGCTGGGTGCATCCCGACAATCAGTCGTTCGAAAGAGTTGTGGTGGATGCGTCGGGCAATATCCTGGTGTGCGGCGACTTCACGTCGTCGCTCAACCTCGGCTCGGTGTACCCGTCGGCCGGCTTTCAGGACGTGTTTGTGGCCAAGTTCAGCCCGGCGGGGAGCCTGGTCTGGATGCGCACACTCGGTGACGTGCGTCCCGATCGCGCCATGGATCTCGCGGTGGATTTGACAGGCAACGTGATTTTCGCCGGCCACCTCTCCAGTACGATGAACGACGCCGACGCCGTCGTCGTCAAGTACGCGCCTGACGGCACCCAGCGCTGGTTCAAGCGTTTCGGCGCCGGCGACCTGCATTTTCAGAGCGCCGAGTGCGTGTCTGTGAATCTCTCCAAGGAGATCATCATCGCTGGAGAATTCGACGGCCCCTTCAGCCTGGGCGGACCCACGCTGCAGCCGACGGGCGGCATCACGTTCTTCATGGCCAAGCTCGACCAGAACGGAAATCACCTGTGGAGCAAACGCTTCACGACCAGCACGCCGTATTCGTACAACCTGCACGGTCTCGAAACCGGCGCCGACGGTGAAACCACGTTCTGCGGTACCTTGATCGACTCGCTCAATCTCGGCAACGGCGTGCTCAAGACGGCAGGGCAGGCCGACATGTTTCTCGCGCGCTTCGACGCCGGCGGCAACGTTCTGTGGTCCAGGAGCTACGGAGATTCGCTGGCACAGGAGCCGACAGACATCGCGGTCGACGCGGCCGGCCAGATCGCGCTGGCCGGCTTCACCAACGGCGCGGTGTGTCTGGGCGGCGACACGCTGCGCGCAGCCACCGACTTCGATCCGTTCGTCGCCGTGCTGAATTCCTCGGGCGGTCACGTGTGGAGCAGAATCTTCACAGGGTCGAGCAACCAGTATCCGGCGAGTCTCGCGTGGGCGGGTAACCAGG
>DATEHD010000162.1:0-2296 GCA_035279765.1 Candidatus Krumholzibacteriia bacterium
CAAACGCTCTCGGGTTTTATCCCGAGCGTCTTGTAGACGAACGAGTAGAGATCTGCCTGTTCCTCGATCTGCTTCGACACCGGCTTGCCACCACCGTGACCCGCCCGCGTTTCGACACGGATCAGGATGGGGTTGTCGCCGCCGTCGTTGGCCTGCATGGTGGCCGCAAACTTCTCCGCATGGGCGGGGAAAACACGGTCGTCATGGTCGGCCGTCGTGATCAGGATGGGCGGGTACTTCACGCCCGGCTTCACATTGTGCAACGGCGAGTACTTGTAGAGGAAAGCAAAATCTTTGGCGTTCTCCTCCGCGTTTCCGTAGTCGGAAACCCAGTATTTGCCGATCGTGAACTTGTGGTAGCGCAGCATGTCGATGACAGGCACCTGGCAGAGCACCGCGCCGAAGAGGTCGGGGCGCTGGGTGGTGACGGCCGCCGTGAGCAGTCCGCCGTTGGAGCCACCCTGGACCACAAGCATCTTCTTGGACGTGTATTTCTCGTGGATGAGATATTCGCCCGCCGCGATGAAATCGTCGAACACGTTCTGCTTGCGCTCGAGCGTGCCCGCCTCGTGCCAGTCCTCACCGTATTCGCTGCCGCCGCGCAGGCAGGCCAGCGCATACACGCCGCCGTTTTCCAGCCACACTATGCGCGACGCCGAGAATGACGGCGTCATCGCGATGTTGAATCCTCCGTAGCCGTAGAGCAGCGTGGGACTCTTGCCGTCGAGCTTGAGTCCCTTCCTGGCGGTGATGAACATCGGGATCTTGGTGCCGTCCTTCGACGCGTAGAAGACCTGTTTGGTCTCGTACTGCGAAGGATCGAACTCCACCTTGGGCGCGTGGAAGATGTCGCTCTTCCCCGTCGTGAAATCGTAGCGGAACGAGGTGTAGGGATACGTGAACGAGGTAAAGGCGTAGAAGAATTCCGTGTCCTGCGGCCGTCCGGACACGCCGTCCACGGTGCCGATGGTCGGGAGCGGAAGCTCGCGGTCGAGGGTGCCGTCGAGCTTGTAGAGCATGAGCGCGTTGTGCGCGTCGCGCATGTAGTTAACGACGAGCTCGTTGTTCACGAGCGACGCACCGTGGATCACTTCCGGTTTCTGCGGAATGATTTCTTTCCAGGTTTCCCGGGCCGGATTGTTGAGATCGATGGCCATCACGCGGCCACGCGGCGCATCCAGGTCGGTGCGCACGTACATGGTCGAGCCAACCGTCTCGATCGGCTCAAAGGACGCCACCGTGTGCTCCACCAGGTGAATGAACGGATCCGTGCTGTCCTGCGTGCGGAAGTAGATCCCGTTTTTGGGATCGGTGCCGTGATAGACGATGAGGAACACGTACTTGCCATCACGGCTGGTGAAGGGCTGGAAGCCGAGCTCGACGTTCTGATCGTCCCTGTGAACGATGACGTCCTCGGACTGCGGCGTGCCGAGCCTGTGCCAGCACACGCGGCTGTGCGTGCCCTGCTGCTCGCTGCCGGGCTCGCCTTCGGCCGGGAAGCGGTTGTACCAGAAACCACTCTTGTCGAGCTTCCACGCCACACTCGCGAACTTGCACCACTTGAGAACTTCGTCGTAGTCCCTGGCGGTGTCCACGTTACGAATGTGAATCTCCTGCCAGTCGCTGCCCGCGGCGGAGAGACCGTAGCCGAGCAGCGTTCCGTCTTCGGTGTAGCTCGTGCCCGTGATGGCAACGGTGCCGTCGGCGCGCAGCGCGTTGGGATCGAGCACCATCACGGGATCGCCGCCACCCACCTTCTGCATGTAAATGGGCGCCTGGTTCTGCAGGCCGTCATTCTTGCTGTAGTAGTAGCGGTCACCCTCGCGCGTCGGGACCGAATAGCGCTCGTAATTGAAGAGCGACTTCAGACGATCTTCGATCGCTTCGCGCGCCGGATATGAATCAATGTACGAGCGCGTGAGCACGTTCTCCTGGTCGACCCACGTCTGCGTTTCCTTCGCATCCGGGTCTTCCATCCAGCGATAGGGATCGGCGACCTTGGTGCCGTGGTAATCCTCGACCACGTCGCCTTTCTTCGCTTCGGGATATTTGTATTTCTTGGCGAGAGCTTCGTTCGTCATCGAGATGATTCCTGCGGCTATGGCAGCCGTCGCGACAAGGACGACGCCCTTGATTGCATTGTGCATGTATTCCTCCGTGAACCGGCGCGTAGCGGGGATGGACTCGCGCCGGTCAGGCATTATACACCAGCGTCGCCGGGGGGGTGCAGTCGCGATCGCCCGCAGCAACTCACCGTGCCCGCTTGACTTGCGGGCGCGGCGGGGGTGGGGACAAA
>DATEHD010000163.1:0-2681 GCA_035279765.1 Candidatus Krumholzibacteriia bacterium
CGCGCTCTCAGAAGCCGCTCTCGCGCAGCTGCGATTCGTCCGCCTGTTCCTTCGGACCCGACTCGTCTTCCACCACGCGCCCATCGAACAAGTGAATCGACCGGTCCGCGTGCCTCGCGTATCGCGGATCGTGCGTCACCATGATGATCGTGGCGCCCTGACGGTGCAGGTCGCGCAGCAGGTCTATGACCGCTTCGCCGTTCGTCGAGTCCAAGTTTCCCGTCGGCTCGTCGGCCAGGAGGATCAACGGATCGCCGGCCACCGCGCGCGCAACGGCAACGCGCTGTTGCTGACCGCCGGAGAGCTGCGACGGATAGTGCTTCACCCGGTGCGACATCCCAACCTTCTCCAAGGCTTCCAGCACGCGCTTCCGGCGCTCGGCCGAATCCATGCCGCGATACGTGAGCGGGAGCTCCACGTTTTCGTACACCGTGAGGTCGCCGATCAGATTGAACGCCTGGAAGATGAACCCGATCTGCCGGTTCCTAACGCGGGCGCGTTGGCTCGCGGTCAGGCCGGCAACGGGCTGTCCGTCGAGCAGGTACTCGCCTGGTGGCACCTCCAGATGGACGCCAGCCAGTGCGTGCGTCTCAACCTCGTCGGTATAGAAAATCTTCGCGATCGCGTCAAGACGGATGAGCGCCTTGCCGTCCGACGTGGCCGATGTGTAGGAGCGGCCTGCGGAAGCAGGCACGGGTGTTGGCGAGACGGAGTCCATGGGAGGCGGGGTCGAGGTTTGGGCTTGAGCGTGTGCTCGGCGAATCCGGTGGTCCCGATCAGTGCAAACTGACGCGGTCGTGCGAATCCCACTGCGACATGTCGGAGATGATGACCTTGTCGCCGACATTGAGGCCCTGAACTACTTCGA
Source organism: Candidatus Krumholzibacteriia bacterium (assembly GCA_035279765.1). Classification (GTDB taxonomy): domain Bacteria; phylum Krumholzibacteriota; class Krumholzibacteriia; order WVZY01; family JAKEHA01; genus JAKEHA01. The sequence continues at coordinate 869 of DATEHD010000163.1, forward strand.
TGGTCGTAACCGAGGCCCTGCCTAACTTCACGTTCACGCGCGTCGCGTCCTTGCCGTCGGGCGTCAACTTGAAGAGACCGACCGTACTCTCCGGCTGTCCGTAGGCGGGCCGCCCCACGTACAGCACGTTCTTGAGGCGCTCCACCTCGATCGTCCCGTCCACGCTCAGGTCAGGCCGCGCGCCGGGCGGCAACGGCCCATCCAGCGCCACGTCCACACCCACCGTTCCCGACTGCGCCGAAGCCTCAATACGCGTTACGTGTCCTTCGACGATTCCGTTTCGCAGGTCCACAGCGCAAGGCTGACCGTCTTGCACATCGGCCGCCTGGTTCTCCGGAATGCGAAGCTGGGCTTTGAGCTTGCCCGGCTGCGCAACCTTGGCGAGCAGCGTGCCTGGCTGTAGCCATTGACCCGGCTGCAGATCCATGTCCTGCAGCACACCGTCAGATCCCGCCCGCACTTGCATCGATTCCACCCGCTTCTTTTGGAACTCCGAGATCGCCTTGAGCCGGTCGATTTGCTGCTGTTGCAGCTTCAACTGGTCATCGATGGTCTTTGACATCACATCGAGCCGTTGGGTTTCCACCTTGAACGCAGTTTCCGATGCGGCCGCCTTGCTCTTCGCGTTGGCGGCGTCCTGCGGAGAGATCAGTCCTTTGGCGAGCAGGGCTCCCGAGACATCCGCCGCTCGCTTGTCGGTTTGATACTGATTCTCTGCGTTCGCGACCACACCTTCCTCGTTGAGACGCTGTGTTTCCAGCGTCGTCTTGAGGCTAGCCATGGCAGCCTCGGCAGCGCTCAGCTGTTGGTCTGCATTGAGTTGCTCGAGCGTCACGTCCGGGTTGGACATGGTGAGAATGAGTGTGTTCGCTTGGACTTTGGCAGGCGGACGCACATAGATCTGGTCGATACGCCCGCCGGTAAGGGCCGAGATCCACAAGATCTGATCGGGCACCAGGGTGCCAGGGCCTCGTACCTGCCGCACCATTTCACCGCGGCGCACGGTGTCGATCATGAGAGTCGCCCGGTCCACGGGAGGCGCTGCAGGACTCAGGCGACTCAGTGCGGCAGTGATGGCTACGACGGCGAGTACGCCGGCGCCGATGAGGATGTTGCGCTTCTTCTTGCTAGGTGGTTCGCGCGGAATGTCCACGGATCAATGACTCGGATGGTTCACAGGTGCCGCTGAATTGCGGCATTTCGCTCACTCCTGTACGGGAAGGAGCGTGCCCGAGTGACAGATTGGACAATCGCATATAAGGCAATGGTTTGTCCAGCAGGCCGTCTCGATTCTCCCGCGCCGGGTGCCCGCCAATGGGAATGCACGTCCCAAAAACGGACGGGCGCTCGAGCGGTCGTTCCGACCTCTTTCGCGCGCTTGCTTGGGTGCTCGTTCGCGACCTTCGCCTGGTTCGCCATCCTCGCGACTCCCCTTGGCGCACAGGAATTGGCGCGCGGCGACTCGAGCGCCGTGCGCGTGTGCATGGGCGGTGACGTCTCGCTCGGCACCAACCTCGACACGACCTGGGTGGATCGCGCCGCAAAATGGATGCGACGTCGGCCGCGGGCGCTGCCGGCGCCGTCGCAGTTGCTGGCTCCGTTGGTCCCGATGCTCAATGGCGCTGGTGCCGACCTGGTGATGGTGAATCTCGAAGGCGCGATCGGTGACAGCGTGACCGGCGCCGATACCACGGCCAAGTGCACCGGAACCAGCGCGCGCTGCTACGCGCTCCGTATGCCTAAATCGGCAGCGTCAGCGCTGCGTCATTTGCGCGACAGCGGAGAGGTAGTGGCCAACGTCGCCAACAATCAC
>DATEHD010000164.1:0-6719 GCA_035279765.1 Candidatus Krumholzibacteriia bacterium
GCGCGCGCAAGCGCTTTCTGCGCGACATGGAGGCCATCGCGGCGCTGCATCACGAGAACATCTGCGCGGTGCACGGCATTTACCAGAGCGCCGACGGCCAGTGGTTCATCGCGATGGATTACCACGAGGGCGAGACCCTCCGGCAGCTGCTGTCGCACGGGCCGCTCGATCCCGATACATCGCTCGGATTGATTGCACAAATTGCGGATGGTCTCGAGCAGGCGCATCGAGCGGAGGTGTTGCACGGCGGCATCGCACCCGATTCGGTGGTGGTGACGCCCGACGGCGTCGCCAAGATTCTCGACTTCGGCCTTGTCGACGTGGTGCCGGCGGGGATCATCCATTCGCCCGACTACGCGTCGCCGGAAGAGATTCGCGGCGACAAGCTCGACGCCCGCTCGGACATCTTTTCCTTCGGAATTGTGTGTTACGAGATGCTGAGCGGCGCGCATCCCTTTCGCGGGCCGGAAGAGACGGTGTCGGAGCGCATTCTGAACGAGACGCCGCCGCGTTTGACCGGTGTGAACGAGCCGCTCGATCCCATCATCCAGAAGATGCTCGCCAAGGACCCGATTACGCGTTATGCGGACCTCGAGCACGTGATGCGCGACCTGGCCAACCTGCATGCTCCCGCGCCCGTCGAGCACGTCGCCACGCACCAGCGCCGCATGACGATTGTGCTCGTCGTCGCGATCCTGGTGGTTGCCGCCCTGATGTTCTGGTTTTCGTTTCACAACCGGTAATGGAAAAACAGCAGCTCACTCTCACCTGCCAGGTGGATTCGTATCGCTCCGGCTGGACGATCGTCGATTTTCTGGCGCATCGTTTTCCGTATCACACGGCGGAAGGCTGGACGAAGCGGGTCCAGGACCAGTGGGTGCGGGTGAACGGCACCACGGTGGATGCGGCGCATGCGGTGTTGAAGAACGACGCCGTCGAGTACACCATCTGGCACAGCGAGCCGCCGGTGGACGATCGCTACCGCGTGCTGTTCGAGGACGAGCACTACCTGGCCGTTGCCAAGTCCGGCAATATTCCCGTGCACGCGTGCGGGATCTACATCGTCAACACGCTGATCTCGCGCTTGCGCGCCGACTACGGCCCGAAGATCAATCTCGCGCACCGGCTCGACCGGGAAACCAGCGGTGTGGTGATGCTCGCCAAACACCGCAGCGCCAACCGGCTGCTCGCCGGCATGTTCGAGCGCGGCGAAGTGGAGAAGCGTTACCTCGCGATCGTGTACGGGAACGTGGCGGGCGATACAGTAATCGACGCGCCGATTGCAAAAGTCGACGCGCGCTACCAGTACCCTGTCGAATACGAATACGGCAAGGCCAACGACCGCGCGACCTATCTCCCCAAGCGGATTGTGGGCGAAGGCGGAAAGCCGGCGCGCACGAGCATTGAAGGGATCGGGACGCGCGTTCATGACGGCCGCGAGCTCACCACACTACGTGTGACGCCCGAGCAGGGAAGGACGAATCAGATCCGCGTGCACCTTTCGCACATCGGTCATCCTATCGTCGGTGACAAGATCTACGCGCTGAAGGGCGAGCTCCATGACGAAGTCCTGCGCGACGGCCTCACACGGCGTGTACGCGATGCGCTCATTCTCGATCGCCACGCGCTCCACTGCGAAGCGCTGCGCTTCGCACACCCCCTGACGCACGAGGACTTGACCATTGTTGCAGACGTGCCCGATGATCTGCGCGGGATCGCCTGCGGAGGTTCTCGATGAAAAAGATACTCGCGTTGATGCTCGCCGCTTCCTTGTTGCTCACCCTGTCCTGCGCCAAAAAGATCAAAGTTGGCCCCGAGGATGCGCGTGTTATCGCGAAGAATGCGTACATCTATGCCTATCCCATGATCGAGAACTACAAGTACATGTACGCGTACGCCGTCTACAAGGACAGCGGTCACTTCCGCGCGCCGTTCAACACGCTCGCGGTGGTGACGCCGGATACGGCACGCACCGATTCCACCGGCCACGCCGTCACTCCCAAGCCGCCTTACGCACTTGCCTGGCTCGATCTGCGCAAGGAGCCCGTCGTCATCACGGTGCCGCGCATGAAGGAAGGCAGCCACTACGACATCCAGCTCATTGATCTCTACACGGCTCACTTTGGCGAGATCAGCACCGAGAAGAATGGCAGCGAGGGCGGGAGTTATCTCATCGTGCCGGCGAACTGGTCGAGCCGTGTCCCCGACAAGATCAACGGTGTGATCGGCTGCGAAACTTCGTTTGCGCTCGCGATCATTCACGGTGGAAACGATATCCAGGCCACGGCGGCCAGGGAAGATTTTCTCATGAGTTTCAGTGTGGAGAAGCAATCGACGTTCGAAGGAACCAAGACGCCGCCGTCGGGCGAGCTCATCTTTCCGCCCTATTCACAGGAAACCGTGAACTCGGCCGGATTTTTCCAGTACGTGAATTTTCTGCTCCAGTTCTGCCCGGTCCATCCCAGCGAGATTCACGAGCGTGCCGACTTTGCGAAGCTCGGCATCGCGCCCGGGAAGAACTTCGATATCGCCTACATGAACAAGGACATTCTCGACGCGGTCAACGCGGGGATGAAAGACGGTCGCGAAGAAATTGCAGCCGCCGTCGCAAAAACCGCCGAAGGCCAGGCCAAGTACGGAAGCCGCGCCGACCTCAAGAATGATTTCCTGGCCCGCGCGGTGGCAGCACAAATCCGTATTTACGGCCCGGCCGGTTTCTAACGCGAAATTCCGCGGTCCGCGTGCACCCGGCCTCGGGAAAAATCCTGATGCCACCGCCTCTCGTGCAGGTTGAACCTCGCACCGCCGGACACTAACGTTCGGTGTGATGCGCAACACGTCACCCAAGCCCTCGCATCGCACCACGCTGGTATCTCGCGCGCAGGGAGCGCTGATGGGACAGATCGTCGGTGACGCGCTGGGAAGCGGCGTCGACGGCTGGTCGCCCGAGCGCATTCGCGACGCGTATCCCGGCGGGGTGCGGCAGATGATCGCCAATCCCGATCTCGGCACCCTCGCGGGTCAGATCACGGAAAAGTCGGAGATGGCGCTGGTCCTCGCGCGCGTCCTCGTCGACCACCACGAGTACGATGCAGCGCTCGCGCGGAGCACATACGTGCGCTGGCTCAACTCCGGCGTGAACGTCCGCGATTTCGCAGTCACCGGCGCGCTGCTCGACAACGCCGTAGCCGATAGCAACTCCAACAGCGCGCTGTTGCGTGTGGCGCCGCTGGGAATCTTCGGCGCCCGCATCTGGCCGGGTGTCGTGGAGCTTTGGGCGCAGGAGGATGGCGTTCTCACCCATGCCAATCCGGTTTGCCTCGCGGCCAACGAGCTCTTCGCCGTGGCCATCGCCACCGCGGTGCGCCAGCCCATGGCACCGCGCGCGCTGTTCGAATCCATCACCGACTACGCCGAGACCACCACCGTGCTCCGCGACACGATCCGCCGCGCGCGACAGGCACCGCCGCCCGACTACCTGGAATTTCCGGAGTTCGTCACGGTGGCGCTGCACAATGCGCTGTGGCAGCTCACCCACGTGCCATCCTTCGAGGAAGCGCTCGTGCATACGATTGCACACGGTGGCGATGCATCCGGAAACGCCGCGGCGTGCGGCGCGCTGCTGGGTGCGGTGTACGGCCTCCCGGCGATTCCCAAGCAGTGGGTGAAGGCCGTGCTCGACTGCAAACCCGAAGCCGGCCGCGACGGCGTGACCCGTGCGCGCCCGCACGAGTACTGGGCGGCCGACGCCCTCGAGCTGGGAGAGAAGCTCGTGTCCGAGCATCCGCAGGTGGCCGCGACGGAAGAATCCAGCGTGTAGAGCCGTTGACAGTGGCTGCCGTCGGTGTAGACTCTGCGCAAGCCGCCCTTGACCGGACAACGTTGCGCATCGCATTACGGCATTATCTCTCTCTTGCAGTGCTCCTGGCTGGACTTTCCACGTCCGCTCACGCCCAGGAGCTTCTTTATTATCCGATCAGCGCCCGCGTCACGTCGATGGCCCAGGCGGGCGCGGCGGATAACACGACCCCATCCACGATCGTTCTCAATCCGGCCAACGTGATCGGGCCGCTGCGACTGTATGCGCAGGGCCAGATGCTCTCGACGGACATCTCCGATGAGAATTTCTGGATCCGGCGCGTTAACGCCGGCGCCACCTGGCGCTTCGGACCCATGCTGTTCGGTGTGGACCTCGCGTATGCGCGACTGCACTTTGCCCAGCCATACAGTTTCGGCGAGTGGTCAGACGGGATCACCCAGGACGTCATTGAATTGACGTCGGGACTGGGCGCATCGGTTGGCTCCAATGATTTTCTCGTGGGTCTTGCCGGCAAACGCCTCGCGGACAAGGAAGTGGTCCCAACGGATCCCTTCCGGGTGGACACGCTCACAACCACAAACAAAGCGGACGCGTATGCATTCGATGCCGGCGCGGAAATTCGCCACCGGGGCGCGTTGCAGGGATGGGACATCAACTCCGCCATCGGTGCGGCCATCATGAATGTCGGCAACGACATCGAGGTCGACACCGAGAAGCGACACCTTCCGCGCCACTTCAACGGTGGATTCAGCGTGCAGATGGTGAGCCCGCCGGTGCAGGTGTTCTGGGGATCGGTCCCGTTGATCACTTTCCTCGCCAACGTGGATGCGGCCAAACAACGCGACCACGACTGGGAGTGGATGGCGGGGACCGAGCTCTCGATCTGGCAGATTCTGTTTCTGCGCACGGGTATTCATACACTCACGGGCCAGGACGGTCCCGATCCGTCACAGGCCACGTGGGGATTCGGCGTGGGGCTGCCGCTACGCATGCTTCGCGTGCGTCTGGATTACGGACGTGAGGCCGACGCCTTCGGGGAACTCAGACATTTCGAGCTGAGCGCGGAGCGGACCTTCTGATGAAGCACCTGCTCGCCATCGTTGCCTTCATGCTGTGCGCCGCCGCCGCAACTCCGGCGTACGCGGCGAGTACGGGTGCGATCTTGCTTACATTCCCGGCCAACGCGCGCAGCATTGCAATGGGTGACATCGGAGCCGCAGACAACTCGGATCCGTCGACCATTTACTACAATCCCGCCAATGTGTGCAGCGCGACGCGCGTCTACGGTCTCGTGTCGCAGCAGCGCTTCGAGCTTGACGATAATCTGTGGGCGCGCCGCGCCAATCTTGGTTTCGCTGGAAGCTCTCCGCAATCTCCGTGGATGGTGGGATTGGACTTTGGCTATGGGCGGCTGAACTACGGCGAGAGCATTTTGACTGACACCGGGGGCAACCCCCTCGACACGCTCGATACCTATGAAGACGTGGCGTCGGTGACGATGGGGCTGGGATTTCACGCCGGCAAGGTCCTGGATATGCGCTTTGGCGGCGCAGTGAAAATGTGGCGTGCCCGTTTCGATCAGCAGTACCAGGCGACGTCGTTCGACGCCGGCGTGGCCATGACACTGCATGAGCGCTACGGAGCGTGGAATATCACGCCCTCGCTGGGCGCTGCCATGATCGATGCGGGAGAGGACATCGCGTTCCCGAACCTGGACGCCACCGATCCACTCCCCACGCGTGTCAACGTGGGCGCAAGCCTCTGTATCGAGAGCTCGCCGTGCAACGTGATGTCGGCGCGCGTGCCGTTGGTGGCCGTGACCGTACAAGCCGAAGCGATCAAGCAGCTGCACGAGGATCACGAATGGGGCATCGGCAATGAGATCGCGATCGCGCAGATGCTGTTCATCCGTAGCGGCGTGCGGCGCTACGCAACCAACGACTCCTCGCTGGATGATCGGACGTACGCGTCATGGGGCGTGGGCGCCGGAATTCCTGCCGGCGGACTGCGCATGCGTTTTGACTACGCCCGCTAGGCGAACAATTATGACAAAGACCACATGGACGTTCTCGTCCAGTGGACATTCTGACGCACCGATCGACCGTACCTTTCGCCCGGAAGATGGTACTCCTCAAATAGCGCGCAGGACGTATATTGATGTAATTGCGGGTGCCGTTCGCCGAAACGAGGTTCAAGCTATGCGATTGATTCGTCTCAGCTATATCGCCCTGATCAGTCTGATTGCGTTGCTCGCCGTGCAGGGCTGCCATCGCAAGGAAGCGGCCGAGCTGGCCGCGCTCAAGTCCGCGATGGAAGCAACACAGCTCAATCTCTCCAAGTTCGACGATCTCGACTTCAATGTGTTCACGGGTCAGAAGTGGGATCAGCTGGGTAAGAGCCACGCGCGCGATGTGATCGTGCACTGGCCTGACGGACACACCACCACCGGGCTCGACCAGCACACGCACGATCTGCAGGCGATGTTCGTATGGGCGCCGGATCTGCGCATCACGGACCATCCGGTGAAAGTGGCCAACGGCGACTGGACCGCGGTAACGGGTGTGATGCAGGGCACGTTTTCGAAGCCGATGCCGATGGCGGACGGCAAGAACATCGCGCCGACGGGAAAAGAGTTCAAACTGACGATGGCGACGTTCGGACACTGGAAGAACGGTGTGATGGACGAGGAGTATCTGTTCTGGGACAACGAAGGGTTGTTCGAACAGCTGGGCGTGGATACGAAGCCGGCGGGGAAGTACGAGGATCCGGAGCAGTACATCAACGACAAGTAGCACACGGTTGTTAGCAACCGGGCTCGGCGTTCGGTGCTCGCCCGCTCGGTCAGGTCCTCGGCCGGGGAATACCCAACTGTAGCGGCCTGCGGATTCCCTCGCGGGTC